>WRIQ01000040.1 GCA_009782655.1 Prolixibacteraceae bacterium | reverse complement strand
TGTTTTCAACAATATTTACATTGTGGTTGCCTTCCGAATCATAAGCTGGCGTCCATGGCAAAATCATCATACCGGCAAATGCGGGATTCACGTAGTAGAGCGACTGCATTGCCACGTCGTTTCCTTCAACGTATGCCATGTTAACGCGTGTGCCGGTTTCCAGAGTATTGGTCAGTTTATAATCGGCATTAATACGTCCGTTTACTTTGAACAAATCAACGCCGTAAAATATGCCATCGGTTTTGTTTAAGCTAAGCGATGAATAGTATTTTCCTTTGGCATTGCTGCCCGAAGCGTTAATTTCGTATTCCTGTATGCTTCCCAAACGTGAAAGATGATCCATCCAGTTGGTAAGCGGACGGCTCAATAATTCCTTCGGTCGATAGTAAGGGTCTGTCGGATTGTCGGGATTTCCACCGCCGTTAATAACGGCGTCTCTTTGATAGTCGAGGAGCTGTTGAGCGCTCATTATGCCAAATCCGTTGTCGTTTGTCAACCATGAAGTACCGTATTTAGCGCGTGCGGTAAAACTGGTTTTTCCTTCTTTCCCACTTTTGGTGGTCACTAAGACTACCCCGTTGGCGGCACGGCTACCATAAATAGAGGCTGCGGCGGCGTCTTTCAATACCGTGATGCTTTCAATATCATTCGGATTGATTGATGAAATGGCATTACCGGTGTTCAGGAAGTCGTTGTAATTACCTGTCATCACAGGAATACCATCCACCACCCACAAGGGGTTGTTGCCTGCATTAATAGATGATGTACCACGAACTCGGATAGACGAAGCGGCGCCCGGCTGTCCTGTATTAGATGTGATGGATACGCCGGCAATTTTTCCGCCCAACGCTTTGTCCATCGACACTACAGGGGCTTCGGCAATTTTATCTCCGGCTACTCTTCCTATTGCTCCTGTACGTCCTTCTCGCTTGACGACACCATACGCCACCACAATCACTTCATCCAATAGGCTATCGGAAATTCGCATTGTCACTGTCATATTTGGAGTAATGGCAACTTCCTGCTCTTGCATCCCCATATATCTGAATATCAGTGAATTTGCCGAAGCAGGAACAGAAAGGGTAAACGCCCCGTCTATATTCGTTACCGTGCCAATCGTTGGATCACCTTTTACAACCACAGAAGCGCCGAAAACAGGCTCACCGGCTCCATCCACAACCGTTCCTGTAACCTGTCTGTTTTGCGCAACTGTTAATCCTATGCTTAATAGAAAGCATAAAAACAGTAAAGTAAATTTTTTCATAAATAACTTTTTAAAATTAATAACTTCAAAATTGTAGATACAGTTTTTTTGCAAATATATAAAAAAAATCTTTTTTTAAACAATTTTAACAGTTTTCGACGGAAAATACTTTTGTGTTTGTTTTTCTTTTAATAATTGAGTAAATCCTATTATTAAATTATGATTTATAAGGAAAAGGGAATATTGAACATGCAATTAGAAATTTGCGACTGGCGCAAATTGCGCCATTTTCCGCAATTACAGCCAAATATTTGCCCGAGAATATTGATTCCAAGGAAGAAAAACGAGAAAAAAACCGGGGCTGAACGACCAAAACCGGACAAATCTCTCCATTGTTGTAACTATTTATTTTCAGAGCGTTATAAGTGTTGTGAACATAACATGATTATTTGAGATATACCTGACTAAATACGATGTAGCGCAATTCGCTCCGCTCATTGCGCTACATCGTACTATTTGGGATTCTCGGCAGGGGAAGTTTCACATGCGTTCCGGCATTTCTATCCCCAGCATACCCATGCCCGTATTCAATATTTCGGCGACTACCGACGAGAGCAAAATCCTGAAACCGCGTACCGACTCGTTGCTTTCATTCAAAATTGTATAGTCGTGGTAGAATTGGTTGAACAGCTTTGTCAGCTCATAGCAGTAATTGGCTACGACCGCCGGCGAATACTCGTTCCCCGCCTGCTCAACAACGACGGGAAACTGCGAAATGGCTTTCAATATTTCCTTTTCTTTGGGCAGGAGCGGCAAATCGTCTGATACGTTGCTTGTTACAATGGTATTGTTTTCGGCAGCTTTGCGCAATACCGATTTGATACGCGCATAAGTATATTGTATAAACGGCCCGGTGTTTCCGTTGAAGTCTATGGATTCCAACGGGTTGAACATCATGTTTTTCTTGGGATCAACTTTCAGTATAAAATATTTAAGCGCACCGAGGGCGATAATTTTGTAAGTCCTATCCATTTCTTCGGGAGTCAGGCCTTGCAGTTTTCCCAGTTCGGCGCCTATTTTTCGTGCTGTATCGGTCATGTTTTCCATCAGGTCGTCGGCGTCGACAACCGTTCCTTCGCGCGATTTTATCTTTCCCGACGGCAGCTCCACCATGCCATACGAAAAATGGTACAATCCTTTCCCCCATTCGTATCCCAGTTTATCTAAGAGGATTGACAGAACTTGGAAATGGTAATCTTGCTCATTGCCAACCACATAAATCATTTTGTCGATGGGATAGTCGTTGAAACGCATTTTGGCAGTTCCAATGTCCTGAGTCATGTAAACCGATGTGCCGTCGCTACGCAGAAGCAGTTTCTGGTCGAGGCCTTCCGAAGTTAAATCTGCCCAAACCGATGAGTCTTCGTGTTGATGGAAAATACCTTCACGAATGCCCCGCAGCACTTCGTTTTTTCCTTCCAAATAGGTTTCCGATTCGTAGTATATTTTGTCGAAATCGACGCCCAATTCCTTGTAAGTAACGTCAAAACCCTCGTAAACCCAACTGTTCATCATTTTCCAGAGGTCGACAGTTTCTTTGTCGCCAACCTCCCATTTGCGCAACAGTTCGCGTGCACCCAATATCGATTGCGCCTGATTTTCGGCCTCTTCTTTCGTCATTCCCGACGCCTCCAGCTTGGCAATCTCTTTTTTGTATTTTTCGTTGAACATCACATAGAAATCGCCCACCAGATGGTCGCCTTTGAGACCTGTATTTCCGGGTGTTTTCCCTTCGCCCCATTGCTGCCATGCGTACATCGATTTACAGATATGGATTCCTCGGTCGTTCACGATGTTGGTTTTCACCACTTTTTTGCCTCTATTTTTCAGGATTTCGGCCAGCGAGTATCCCAGCAGATTGTTGCGAATATGCCCAAGGTGCAATGGTTTATTGGTATTGGGCGACGAATATTCAATCATCACCAATTCACTGTTGGCATCGGCTTTTCGAATGCCGAAGTCTTCCGTATCGAAAGCGTTTTTCAACACCGAAATCCACCATTTGTTACAAATCGAAATGTTCAGGAAGCCCTTTATCACATTGTAACTTTCCACTTCATCCACATGGGCGGCTAAATATTCGCCGATGAGTACCGCCGTTTCTTCGGGCGATTTTTTTGTCATGCGCACCAAAGGAAAAACCACCAGCGTTATATCGCCTTCATATTCGCGCTTGATTTGTTGTAACTGTATCTGGCTCGCCTCGGGTTTGAAACCGAAGATTTCTTCTATCCCCGCAACTGTTTTATCCTGCAAATATATTTCGAGATTCATATTGCCTGTTTTTGCGGCAAATATAATGAAAGGTGAACACAGAGCCAAACTTGTTTGAGCTATGTATACCGCACAAACCATAAGTCCGCAAGGCTGTCTTAAAAGTACACAGATGGCACAGATGAAAAGGATTTCCGCAGATTATAAATCAACGTGAGTTCGACGTAAGAAAATCCCATTAGGAATTAAGAATTAAATCGCGGAGCGCCTGTTTGCAGGCATTTAACTCTTCCATTTTTTATCATTACTGTCCGGCTAAAATTTAATTGCCAATAATTTAATGTGTTTAATCGGGCAACAATGATTCATTATGAAATTTCTCCCACAAATCGGGGCGCAGCATCTGCGTTCTTTCCATCGATTGTCGCAGGCTCCACATGTCGATGAGTTTGTCGTTTCCGCTGAGCAGGACGTCGGGAACTTTCATGCCTTTATATTCGGCAGGACGCGTATAAACCGGCGGACTCAACAGGTTATCCTGATACGAGTCGGTGAGCGCCGAGGTCTCGTCCGACATGGCTCCCGGCAACAACCTGACAACGCTGTCGGTGATGACCGCCGCCGCCAGCTCGCCGCCAGTGAGAACATAGTCGCCAATAGAAATCTCGCGCGTGATATACCGCTCGCGGATGCGATGGTCTATTCCCTTGTAATGCCCGCAAAGGATAATTATGTTTTCCATGAGCGACAAGTTGTTGGCTTCTTTTTGGACGAAGGGCATCCCGTCGGGGGTGGTGTAGATAATTTCGTCGTAATTGCGTTGACAGGTCAGGTGTTCGATGGCTGCTTCGACGGGCTGAATAGCTATCACCATGCCGGCGCCCTTCCCAAAGGAATAATCGTCGACACGGCGGTGCTTGTCGGTGCTGAAGTCGCGCAGGTTATGCACTGCAATTTCAACAACATTTTTTTCGCGCGCTCTCTTTATGATGGAATAATTGAGCGGACTTTCCAGAATTTCGGGCAAAACCGTGATGATATCGATGCGCATTTCGGTAGTTTTATGGCAAAAATAGGAAATATTCGGCTTGCTCGAAAGTTTGTTGTGGTTTTTCCGAAACGGGAGTTTTCCCCCGCATCTGTGTCATTTCAAAAATTCGTCCGAATGTTTTCCTGTGATATAACGAACCGGATACCAAGCGGCTAAAAAACCCACGAAAAGAACCAGAGCCGCCACAATGAACAAATCGGAAAAAAGGATTTTTACGGGATAAGCCGAAACAGCAAAGGTGCCTTCCCCCGGAAGTTTTATCAGCTCGAATTGAATTTGCGCCAAACAAATCAGAACGCCCAGCAAAATGCCGCCAACGACGCCAATAATCGAAATCAGCCAGCCTTCGTAAAGAAAAATGTGTTTCAGCAAACCTTTCGAAGCGCCCATGCTGTTCAGAATGGCTATATCGTCTTCCTTGTCGATGATTATCATTGAGAGGCTTCCCAGAATATTAAACGATGCAATAATCAGGATAAAAACCAGAATCAGGTAGGTGACAAACTTTTCGCTTTTCATGGTTTTATACATGGAGTCGTGTTGCTGGTAGCGATCTTTCACTTCGTAGTTGCCGCCGGTCAATAACAAGAGGTTCTTTTGCACACTTTTCAGCGGCACATCGCCCGAAAGCTTTATCTCGACTGCACTAACCACATCTTTCGAATCGAAGAGCGCGGCGGCAAACTCGAATGGAACAAAAACAAGGCTGTTGTCGATTTCATCCAAAAGCGAAAAAATGCCGACAGGATAGAGATAATCGTGTTTCATGGCATTGGAGGAAAGCGCCGATAAAACAACGCCTTTCCGCGGAAAATAAAAATGAAGCGGATCGCTAAAGTTGATGTCTATGCCCAAAAAAGAAAAGACGCCCAAACCAGGTACAGCATAAAAAACATCGTCCGATTTAAGGATAAAAGCCCCACCGAACATGAAATCGTCAATGTTTATCATCGAGGCGAAATTGTCAGAAACGCCTTTCACAACCGCCACATTTTGCCTGTCTTTGTATTTCAAAATGGCATTGTCCTCTATCACCAGCGCATAATCGGCAATTCCTGCGGTTTTGCCAAGCACGGAATCGGTGACGTATGTCGGGTCAAAAAATTTGCCTTCGGTGGCCGTAATTTTTAAATCGGGGTCCAAGATGCTGAAAAAAGAACTTATCAGATCGTTGAATCCGTTGAACACCGACAAAACCACAACCAGCGCTAAAGTACCCGTGGCGATGCCGACCGTCGAAATCCACGAAATAACATTGATAATATTCTGTTTTTTCTTGGAAATCAGGTAACGGCATGCGATGAAAAAAGCCAGACTTATGTTTTTCAACTTCTTCAAGACGGATATGCTTCGGATATGTTCCCTGCGATGAAATGTATCGTTATTTAAGGAGTTTGTCGATTTTATCAATGTAGTCGAGGCTATCGTCTACATAAAACTCAAATTCAGGAACGACACGCAACTGTTTGGCAACCCTGTTACCCACAGCTCCACGGATATTTTTCTGCAAAGCCTCGATGGTCTGCATGGTTTCCTCAGTTTTTTCGGGTGGGTAAATACTGAGGTAACAACGGGCTATCGACAAATCAGGCGTCATGCGAACAACCGTCACACTGATGAGCAATCCGCTGAAACAGGAGCGGAGTTCTTTCAAAAAAACTTCGGCCAACTCTTTCTGAATCAGGCGCGAAACTTTATTCTGTCGCATCGAAAATGATTCCATAGTACTTTTAATTAAAGCTCAAAAATACGCTTTTAAATTTGAATAAACCCAATGTATCCAATAAATTCAATGGGCTCAATGAATTGAATGAATATAATAAATGGAGTTTGCCGGGTAAGTCCGCATTTTTTTCTCACAGCCAAAATGTACAACGAGTTTGATCCGTTTCATCTTTTTTGCAGTTTGTTCTGCGTGTTTGGCATTTTCAAGTTTAGCAATTTGTTAATTTTCATTTTCCGGCTGACAGTAACAGCAGTATCATTTTAGTTTTCGATTTTACAAAAAAATGATGAGGTTATGTGCCTGTTAACTCATTTTTCATGCTAAAAATCGTTAATTTTATGGCAGCAAATTAAGAGAAAACGAACCGCCGTTTTTGACAAAAAAGAGGAGGCCTTCACATAAATTACTGTTATACAATATGATACCATTTACGCATTTACATGTACATTCTCAATATTCGATTCTCGACGGCGCGGCCGGCATCAACGGCCTGCTAAAAAAGGCCAAAACCGACGGGATGACGGCGCTGGCGCTCACCGATCATGGCAACATGCTCGGTATAAAAGAGTTTCATGCTGCCTGCAAAGAGGAAGGCATTAAACCCATTTTAGGCTGCGAAACCTACGTGGCGGCTCGCTCGATTTCCGACAAAAAAGCGGGCGGAGAAGACCGCTCAGGATACCATCTCATCCTATTGGCAAAAAATAAAACCGGATATAAAAATCTGGTGAAACTGATCTCGATTGCCAACCTCGAAGGTTTTTACTACAAGCCGCGCATCGACAAAAATATTCTTGAGCAATATTCCCAAGGGCTGATTGTGTCGTCGGCATGTCTGGGCGGTGAAATCCCCACGATGATCGCCAACGGGCAAACTAAAAAAGCAGAAGAAGCAATTGTCTGGTTTAAGAAAATTTTTAACGACGATTTTTACCTCGAATTGATGCGCCATCCCACCAACAATCTGGTTTTGCGCAAAGAGGTATTCGAAAAACAAAATATTGTCAACAGCGCCCTGAAAGAGCTGTCGCAGAAACACAACGTGAAGTTGATCGCCACCAACGACGTACATTTTACCAACGAAAAAGACGCCGACGCGCACGATCTGCTGATTTGCCTCAACACCGGAAAGGATTTCGACGATCCCAACAGGATGCGTTACACAAAACAGGAGTGGTTTAAAACTACCGAAGAGATGAACCAGCTTTTTAGCGACATTCCCGAGGCGCTGGCAAACACCATGGAAATTACAGCAAAAGTGGAGTACTACAATTTGGACTGCGACGCAATAATGCCGGTTTTTCCCATTCCCCGTGAATTTGGTCTGGAAGAAGATTTCAGAAGCAAACAAACCGAAGAAGCGCTGCAAACCGAATTCGGCGATACATACGAGCGTTTGGGCGGCTTCGAAAAAGTGGTGCGCGTGAAATTCGAATCGGAATACCTGCGCCACCTTACATACGAAGGAGCCAAAAAAAGATATGGCGACCCCATTCCCGGCGATGTAAAAACGCAACTCAATTTCGAACTCGACACCATAAAAACCATGGGATATCCGGGCTATTTTCTGATAACCCAAGATTTTATAAATGCCGCCCGCGAAATGGGCGTACTGGTTGGCCCCGGACGCGGTTCGGCGGCGGGCGCCGCCGTCTCGTATTGCGTGGGAATCACCAACATCGACCCTATAAAATTCGATTTGCTCTTCGAGCGATTCCTGAATCCCGACCGCGTTTCGCTGCCCGATGTGGACATCGATTTCGACGACGACGGGCGCCAGCAGGTTCTCGAATGGGTTGTCAACAAGTATGGAAACGACAAAGTGGCACACATTTGCACGTTTGGAACCATGGCCGC
>WRIQ01000039.1 GCA_009782655.1 Prolixibacteraceae bacterium | reverse complement strand
CAATATTGTCAAATACTACGACAAACTACTTGTTCTCAACAATATAGATTTAGACGTCAGCAAAGGCGAACGCATTGCTTTTGTGGGGCGTAACGGCGAGGGGAAAACAACGCTGGCGCGAATCATAATGAGTGAGTTGGAATATCAGGGCGAAATGAAATTGGGACACAACGTGAAAATCGGTTATTTTGCTCAAAATCAAGCACAATTGCTCGACAACAATCTGACGGTTTTTGAAATCATCGATAAAATCGCTGTGGGCGATATACGCACCAGAATCAGGGATATTCTGGCCGCTTTCCTGTTTAGGGGCGACGATATCGACAAAAAAGTGAGCGTACTCTCAGGTGGTGAACGCTCGCGCCTGGCCATGATCAGGCTGCTACTCGAACCTGTGAATTTTCTGGTTTTGGATGAGCCTACCAACCATTTAGATATACATTCAAAAGAGATTCTAAAGCAGGCGCTGATTAATTTCGACGGAACCATCCTGCTTGTTTCCCACGACCGCGAATTTCTCAATGGACTGGCTACCTGCGTGTACGAATTTCGCGATAAAAAGGTGAAACAGCATCTCGGCGGAATCTACGATTTTCTGCAAAAGAAAAAAATGGATTCGCTGCGGGAGTTGGAAGCCAGACAAAAATCGACCGCTCTGCCTGTCGACATAACCGGAACAACGGACAACAGCGATACAAAATTGGAAGTCTCGTTTGAAAACCGTAAAAATATCAACAAACAAATTGCGCGACTCGAAAAGAGTATCTCATCCATCGAAGAAAAAATTACAAACCTTGAACGAAAAATTGTCGAAATTGATAACCAACTGGCCAACCCCGAAAAAATTAGCGACAACAATTTTTTTGAACATTACGAGGATTTGAAAAATGAACTTTCGATGACGCTCATATTTTGGGAAAATGAAAATAATGAACTGGAAAAATGGATGTCAAAAAAAACATGGTGATGAACGACGAGTTTATTTTTGGAACACGCGCCGTTATCGAAGCAGCGAAAGCAGGCTGCAGTATCGATAAAATATTGATTAAGAACGGACTGAATAACGAACTTTTCGGCGAACTCTACGATTTGATAAAAAAGTTCGATATTCCGTACCAATATGTGCCCATCGAAAAAATCAACCGGATAACGCGGAAAAATCATCAGGGAGTTCTGGCGTTGATGTCGCCCATTGATTTTTTCAGAATTGAAGATTTGCTGCCCTCCATTTACGAACGTGGCGAAGACCCGCTGCTGCTGCTGCTCGATCAGGTCAGCGATGTGCGCAACTTCGGCGCCATTGTCCGTTCTGCCGAGTGCGCCGGCGTTCATTCCATTGTTATCCCAGAAAAAGGGGCGGCACGTATTGGCCCTGATGCAATAAAAACTTCGGCGGGTGCTTTGAACATTGTCCCCATTTGCCGCACGCGAAACATGAATTCCACTGTCGATTTTCTCCGCACATCGGGCGTGAAAGTTGTCGCCGCCACCGAAAAAGCCGAAGATGTCTATTACCATGTTCATTTTTCGGGGCCTGTAGCCATCATCATGGGAGCCGAAGATGCGGGCATATCTCCCGCCCTGCTCCGCAAATCCGATTTTTTGGCACGCGTTCCCATTATGGGTAAAATCGGCTCGCTCAATGTTTCGGTGGCTGCCTCGCTGATGATGTACGAAGCGGTGCGCCAAAGAATCTCTACGGAATAAAAAAAGCCGGCATAACCGGCTTTCTCACTAATATTCTGATTTATCCAAATCGTCGATAATTCTTATTTTCTCTTTCAAGGCAACAATCTTTTCCTTGGTATCCTCAATTTTTAAATTGAGGTCGGCAATCAAAGCTTGCGCATTTTTGGAATTTGCAAAAAAACCGATGTTGTTTTCGAGCGTTCCCAAATCGCTTTCCAACTGTTTCAGTTTAATCATATATTTCTCGCGTTCCTGACGCACCTTCGACAAGCCTTTCTGATTTTCCGTCAGCGATGCTATTTTGCTTCTGAATTTCAGGGAGTCGCGTTTTTCATTATCCAATTTCAACGCATCGAAATGTTTGTTGATAGCATTGCGGAACCGGTTTTGAACGGCGTCTTTCTCCTTGATAGGCACGTGTCCTATTTCCGTCCAGCGGCGCTGGAAATCGCGCAGAGCTTTTAAGGCTTCGCTCACATCGGTATCCGGAACATAGCTCTCAACCTCATTAATCAACTCTTGTTTCAAACGAAGATTTTCCGATTGTCCTTCGTCGATGCCGCTGAAATGTCCCGATTTTCTTTCGAAGAAATAGTCGCAGGCCGCACGGAATCTCTTCCAGATGACATCCGATTGTTTGCGTGAAACAGGCCCCACATCTTTCCACCGCCTCTGAATCTCAATGAATTGCTGGGTAGCATTTTTCCAGTCGATGCTTTCTTTCAGGGCTTCAGCTTCGAGGCAAAGATCCATTTTCATTTGCAGATTCTTATTCTGCGATTCTTTGTTCTGCGAATAAAAATCGCGGCGCTTGTTGAAAAACAGATCGCAGGCATTGCGAAAGCGATCATAAATTTTATTATTTTCCCGTTTCGGGGCAAAGCCTATTGTACGCCAAACTTTCTGTAACTCAATCAGTTCTCTGGATTTTTCATCCCAATCGCGATGGCTGTCAAGATTCATGGCGCTGATTTCTTCCGCTTTCTCGCATAAAACTATTTTGGCGTCATAATTTCGCTTCTGCTCAACTTTCCGCTTGTCGAAAAACTCTTGGTGCTTTTGGTTTATCTGGGAGGTTACCGACCGGAAGCGATCCCATATTTCGTCCTTTTTGTCGCGCGGTACAGGGCCAATTTCGCGCCATTGCTCGTGATATTTTTGCAACGTGTTGAACGCTCTTATCACGGAGGGTTCCAAAAGCAGTTCCTCGGATTTTTCGCAAATGCTGATTTTGGCTTCGAGGTTCTTTTTCAGATCGAGGTCGCGAAGTTCCTTGTTTATCTTGATATAATCGTAGAAGTTCTCAACATGGAAATGGTAAGTATCCCACAGATCCTTCATTTTCGCTTGGGGAACTGGGCCGATGTCGTACCATTTTTTTTGCAATTCGCGAAATTCCTGAAATGTGCGGTTAATTGACTCTTCGGTATTCAACAGATTTTTGATATCTTCAATAATCGCATATTTCTTTTGCAGATTTTCTTCTTTTTCGGCTTCAAATTTACGCGCCTGCTCAAATTTTGTCTGCCGGTATTTTTTAATCAGCTCGGCGATGTCGTTTTCGTAGGGGTCTTCCGTAGGAACAAAATCTTCGGCAACACCTCCTTCTTCAATGAATTTTTTCTTTTCATCGGTGGCTGCTTCCTTGACTTTTTGATTGAAAGCCGCAACAATTAAACTTATATGCCGCTCTTTCCCTTCGCCTTTCTCAACGATGTCGCGGAGGGCGTTGACCAATTCAATTTGTGAATAATGATTGTAATCGGGAATTTCGCCTTCATCGTCTTCATCCGAAATTTCTTCGTCTTCATCAGTATCGCCGCTCTCTGTGCCTGCTTCTTTTTCCGGAGTTTCTGTTTTTTCCTCAACCGGTTGTTCCTGAGGTTCTTCGATAGCTGCTTCTTCGAGTTGTACAACCTCTTCGGTTACAGTTATCTCTTCAACAACAGGTTCTTCGGGCACCGATTCTTCGGGCGCTTCCACTTCAATCGATACAGGTTCTTCAATGACCGCTTCTTCGACAGGCTTTTCTTCCTCCTGATCAATTTCAACTTCTTCCACAACCAGTTCGGCAATTGTTTCTTCCGCCTCGGAACGAAGTCCTTCGATGATTGCTTCGGCGTCCGGCATTTCTTCTGTCTGCACTTCTTCGATTTCTTCCGCCATTTTTTCAAACGCTTCTTCGGCTTCGGCCTGCAGTTCTTCAACGATGGTTTTCGTTTCGGCCATTTCCTCTGCTTCGGACGTTTCTTCCGTTTGCTCAGCTCCGGCTTCTTCAACAGCAAGTTCTATGAGTACTTCTTCGGCTTCGACTTGTAGCTCTTCCTCAATCGCTTCTTCTGCGATGGAGTTCGCTTTTTCGGCCAATTCCTCAATAGAAAGTTCCGTTTCCCCGTTTTCGATCACAGTTTCTTCAACCTCAACCGTTTCTTTTTCTCTCCCTTCGGGAACCACATCATCGATTGTTTCTTCAACAATGCCGATTGTATCGGGAACAGATTCAACCAGCTCTGCAGACACTTCCTCCGCAGATTCACCTTTCACTTCTTCAGCGATTTCATTTACCAATTCGGATTCGTCGTTCGCAGGACGATTTAACTCTTCAGAGTTTTTCAGATCTTTAGGCTCCATGCTCAATTCCTTTTTTAAGTTTCTTTAAGCCCGTTTTTGGGGGCAATTGGCTACGAAAGTAAATAATTACATTAAATTATTTAAGAAAATTTAAAAAAAGTGAATAAAAAAAGCTTTAATCACACCGCAGCAGGATTTATACCATGTCGGTTTTATTCAATTAATAGCAGTTGAATACTTTCCAAAATAGCTGTATATCAAATTATTATTATCAACAATTATCTTTCAAAAATAATATATCGAGGGTGTTGGCAGACAGCATATTTCGTTTTCCGGAAATTTATTTTTCTCAACCCTTCGTTTCCATTAAACCATTGAAAAAGATTATAGTCAAAAGTCGCGTAGTTTAAACAAATCATTTATTATTTATTATCATGAAAAAAATCGGAATAATTTTATCAGTGTTGTTGTTTGCTGTTTTTACAGCACAAGCTCAACAGCCGCAAGGCCAAGGAGGTCAGGAAAGGCGCCAGTTTACGCCGGTAGATATGGCTAAACGCCAAACAGAACAAATGAAAGAATACATCACGTTGTCGAAAAGCGAAGAAACTAAGGTGAATGAGATTAACCTGAAATATGCAAAAAAAGCCGAAGAACTTCGCACAGGCGTTTCGTTCCGCGACATGACCGACAAACAGCGGGAAGAAATGCGTAAAAAAATGGAGGCTCAACAAGAAGAAAAGGACAAAGAACTGAAAAAGATTTTTAGCGCCGACCAATGGAAAAAGTATGAAAAATACAAAGAAGAATCGCGTGCAAGGCGCGGCGGTCCGGATGGACAAGGCGCTCCCGGCGGCGGCCAACGTGGAGGAAGACAGTAGTTTTTAGATTCATAATTCAAAATCAATTACGGGGCTTGCCATTGATATAAAATGGCAAGCCCCTTTGTTTTCCGCATCCCTGTTGGCGGATTATTAGTTTTTCAAAAACTCAACCTTGAATTGTTCAATTATTTCGGCATGGTCGAAAGCCAGTTGAGGTAAGTTGTCGAGTGAAAACCATCCGGCCGTTTGGGCATCGTCGTTGGCGGTTACCTCTGCTTCTTCGGAAATAAAATCATAATAAACAACTGATATGGTTCGTTGCCGCGGATCGCGGTCAACCGCATCAAAAGTTCGAAATTGCCGCATCGACTTCAAGGCGAGCTCCGTCTCTTCGTACAACTCCCTGATGCAGGCTTGTTCGAGTGTTTCGTCCATATTGATGAAACCGCCGGGCAACGCCCACATTCCCCTGAAAGGCTCTTTCCCGCGGTTGATCAACAAAATCGCACGGCGGGCGCCCGAACCGGCAACAACCAGTGCGTCAACGGTTAGCGCTGTCATTGGATAATTATAGGTGTACATAAGCGGTGTGTTATTGTTTCTTGAACAGGATTGTCGGATAATTCGCAACACTTCTCATCAAAAGAGTCTTTTGATTACACGCAAATCATGCGTATATCGTTTTGTATCAACACTAATTATTCCGTATTGGTCGATATTATCGATGCGCACTTTTCCTGAGGCGTGGATTATTTTATTTCGCTCCCATAAAATTCCTACGTGGGCTACATTTCCCTCATTATCGTCGAAAAAAGCAAGATCGCCGGGTTGCGATTCTTCAACAAAACTCAAGGCTGCTCCCTGCCGAACTTGTTGGCTCGCGTCGCGCAACAACCTGACGCCCGCCATTTTATATATAATCTGCGTAAATCCGCTGCAATCGATTCCCATGGGACTGCGGCCTCCCCACAGATAAGGCGCATTAAAATATTTCAACGCTTGTGTAATGATAATCTTGCGTTTATCAACAATTCGCCCGTATGAAATGTTTCCATTCATCGGAAAAGTAGATTTGTCGATGGTGAATTGTTTGAGGTAAGGGCGCCATAAGGGCAGCGTACTGCCTGCAACCAGCATCAGGTTTTGCTCCTTTGACTGGGGAATGATGCTGAAAATATCGGTTGTAACGGCAAAGTTCGATTTTTGTACCTGTAGGTATTTCCACTCGGTGAGCAGGGTTATCATTTTTTGATCGACCCAGCCTTCGTAGCCGTCGAAATCTATTTTTATATGACACCAACCCGGAAGATAATTGACAATGCGGAAGCTTTCGCCAAACAATACCTGAGAAACCATTTCGCTTTTTTCCGACGGTTCTTTGCGGACAGGAATTAAACTTAATGCTGATATGCCGTAATTCATCAAAAATTAGTTATTTTACGTGATCAAAAATACAATTATCGGCGATGATTTTTAATAATATTTATCGACAGGCAAAAAAATATGAAAACGCTCATTAATAATATCTTGCAATATTCTGAAAAGATTTTTCAGGCTGTATTGTTAATATTGACGGCGGTTGCGTTGTTTTTTATTCTTCCTTCGGAACCACGCTTCAAATATGAATTTCAAAAAGGAGCGCCATGGAAACATGAAAACCTGATTGCACCTTTCGATTTTTCCATACTGATATCGAATAGCGAAATTGAAGCAGAGCAATTGGAAATAACCCGCAGCTTTGCGCCTTATTTTACGGTCGACAGCCTTATACTCAAGCAGAAAACCGATGAACTGATAAAATATTTTGCAACCATCTACACGCTCAACGCTGACGAAAAGGATTTGGTGTTGCAGCAACTCATCGGTACATTGAACGCCATCTATACCAAAGGCGTTTTGATTGCGCCGCCCGAATCGATGGAGGTTCTGAAAGAGAAAACCGATGTTTGGCTGATTGGTGGAAACAAAGCTACGAAAACACAAGTTTCCACCTTGCTAACCGAAAAAAATGCCTACAATCTTTTTAAAGAAAAAATCGATGCGTTGAAGTTCCTGTATCCCGCGATGGCGCTGAATCTGGAAATTATAAATCTGGGCGACTACATAAAAAACAACCTTCATTACGACGAAAAATATTCGAAAGACGAATTGCAAAGATTGTACGTCAATGTTTCGACAGCACGCGGGATGGTGCAAACCGGCGAACGAATTATTTTGGAAGGCGAAATTATCGACGATGTGAAATTTCAGGTTCTCGAATCGCTGAAATGGGCCTATGAAAAAAAACGGGGAGAAGGACTTAACAGTCATTTAATCTCCATCGGCAAAATTCTCCTTATCGTCATATTTCTGGCGCTTTTGTTTTCCTACCTGCTCATTTATAAATCAAAAATCCTCTCGGATACACGCAAGTTGTTTTTCCTTTTGGTGATGATTGTCTTTATGGTTTTTGTATCGCTGGGAATCAACTCGTTGAGCTCATTGCATATATATCTGGTTCCATTGGCCATCATGCCGGTGGTAATCCGCACGTTCTACGATCCGCGCACGGCCATATTCATGTTGACTATCACCGCGTTGCTCATTGGATTTTATGCACCCAACAATTACGAATATGTGCTGTTCGAAATCACCGCTGGTATGGTCGCCGTTTTCAGCCTCAACAGGATGCAGCGGCGCGGACACGTTATTGTTGCCGCCATCTTGGTGGGCGTAACCTATATCGCTGTTTTCACGGCAGTTACATTAATTAGGGAAGGCACGCTGGCCACATACAACTTCCGTATGCTGCAATGGTTCGCCCTGAGCAGCCTCCTAATGTTGCTGGTCTATCCACTCATTTATATTTTCGAAAAGCTTTTCGGGTTTGTATCCGACGTTACGCTTATCGAACTTTCGAACACCAATCAGCCGCTGTTGCGCAAACTGGCAGAAGATGCGCCCGGCACATTTCAGCATTCGATGCAGATTGCCAACCTTGCAGAAGAGGTCATCCTCAAAATCGGCGGAGATAGTTTTCTGGTGCGGACAGGCGCCCTTTATCACGACATCGGAAAAACTGCACACCCCACTTTTTTTATCGAAAATCAGGAAATGGGCATGAATCCCCACGACAAAATGGACTATAAAGAGAGCGCCAAAATCATTATAACCCACGTGCAAGACGGAATAAAACTGGCAAAAAAACATGGCCTCCCCGACTCTATCATCGAGTTTATAGCCACTCACCACG
>WRIQ01000038.1 GCA_009782655.1 Prolixibacteraceae bacterium | reverse complement strand
GGAGTGCCGCCGTCCCGCGGTACGCCTTTATCAACCAGTATCTGTTCGTTTACGCGGTCGGTTCGCCAGCCGCAAAAGGATTCGGCTTGAACCCACGAAACGCCCACCACAGGATAATCACTGTATGCAGGGTGCCGCAGATAATTTTGTATGTATGGCTCGTTGTATGCCAATGCTTCCCTCCATTGAAGGGTATCGGGCAAGGCAGCATTGAGGCGCTCGCGGTCGTTGGGATAGACGCGGTTAAGCCAGTGCAGGTATTCGCGGTAAGCCTGATTGGAGACTTCCGTTTCGTCCATATAAAAGGATGCAACGGTTACCCTGCGCGGCAGGTTGTCCCATTTGTACATCACATCTTCTTCGGTACGGCCCATGGTGAACGTGCCGCCTTCAATGAAAACGAGGCCGGGGCCTGCATCCTGCTTGTAGCCCGAGACATAGGGTATGTTACCGGTAGCCGGGTCGTTATAAGCCCAACCGGTAGTTCTCGATCTGTTTTTGTTCTTCCTCGATGAGTTAGTTTTGGAAGAACCACAGCCGACTAAAACCAATGCGGCCACTAAAAAAACAAGAAGTTTAAGCTTCATATTCGTATTGTTATTTTAATCTTTTTTCGAAATCACAATATATAACTGATTCTTTTGTCCAATATTGTTCAGAATTTTGATTATTTATTCCTGAATTCATCAAAACCTGATAAATTTGCAAAAGAACAATTTTCTTTTGAGTGTGCCAAAATTATTGTTTTGCAATATTTATTATGCATAAACGTTAATCATTTATAATTATAGAACACATGCATCGTTTATATATAGCATTTACATCTCTTGTTTTTATTCTTCTCACTGGATTTGCCGGTGACAAACCGTCGAGCGATATTTTCAGGCTGCAATGGAATCCGCGCTTCTCAATTTCGTTGGGTGGAGAAGAGATAAAATGCCTCCATTTCACGGGAGCGGTTTATACCGGAGGGAAGCCGTTTATTCCGGTTTTCACGTATCAGACAGAGATTGGCGAAAGTGAAAATCAGGTGTTCGAAATTGAGAATCCCGTGTTCAGTATCTATACAGGCGAAATTTTTCCTGAAGAAAAAGCGATTCTGAAGCCGACGCTGGAACCCGTGTCTATACGGAAGAAATCGGGGAAAACGGTTTTTGCCGAATTGCAGCTTGTGCCGCTTATCTGTCGCGATGGACAAGTCTTGGTTCTCGAAAGTTTCAAACTGAAGAAAACAGACTGCCCGCAGCTTAAAAAATCGGCAGCCACGGTCGGATCGTGGAAAACATCGTCGGTATTGTCGTCGGGCAGGTGGGTGAAAATAAAAACCACAGAACGGGGAATTTACAAAATAACATACGACAAACTGAGGGAATGGGGGTTTACCACGCCGGCAAATGTAAATATTTACGGCGCCGGCGGCCTGATGCTCAACGAATCGCTTGATGTGGAACCGATCGACGATTTGCCGCGAAATAATATATGGCATGGCGAAAACTGCATTCTTTTCTACGCCACCGGAAACATCCGATGGACATGGAATGTAGCATCGGAAAGATTTGAGCAAAAACAAAATGTGTATGCGTCGGAGGCTTTTTACTATCTCACCCAAGATGCAGGCAATGGCGCTCTGGTCGAAAAAGTTTCCCCCATATCGGCAACGCCCACGCACACAATCGCCGCTTTCGACGATTATGCCCTGCACGAGCGCGAACTTCAGAATCTGATCCACTCGGGGCAGCAATGGTTCGGCGAGAAATTCAACACAGGCGAGAATAAACAGATCAATATGCAATGCCCCGGCATTGTTCCGGGCGCTACGGTTTCGGCAACTATAAATGCTGCAGGACGTTCGTCGTCAACTTCCATGCTGGATGTTAAAATCAACAATACCAATGCGGGAAGTTTGGCCTTCAGCAGAGTATACCTCGACGATGCTACCGTGAGCTACGCCTCCGAAAGAAACGGAACCTTCACGGCGCAGCCCGACGGCGGAGGGATTGCGTTTAGCCTGACTTATTCGGCTTCCAATGCGACATCCATTGCTTGGCTCGATTATATTACGCTCAACTGGCGGCGTCAATTAACATTGGCAGGAGATATTTTGTATTTCAGGGACGTTGGGAGTGTAGGAGAAAACCATGCAGGCAGTTTTGAAATAAGTGGCGCCACTTCTTCTGCGCGCGTTTTTGATGTTACTGAACCGACTTCCGTTTTCGAAATTCCCGCCACCGTGCAAAACAACAAACTTACTTTTGTGCGTCCCGCCGAATCGCTCCGCGAGTACATGGTTTTCAATCCTTCAGCAAATTTTCCGGAACCCGAACGGCTCGGCGATATCGAAAACCAGAATCTTCATGCGATGGAAGTTCCCGAATTCCTGATAATCAGCCATCCCGATTTCTTAGACGCTTCGAATAGTATCGCCGATTTTCACCGCCA
This sequence comes from Prolixibacteraceae bacterium, assembly GCA_009782655.1. The sequence goes on along the minus strand of WRIQ01000038.1, from coordinate 5,998 downwards.
AAACGACAATATGACAGTTGCAGTGGTTTCAATAGCACAGGTTTACAATGAATTTGGATCGGGATTGCCCGACGCGACGGCTATTCGCAGCCTTTGCAAAATGCTTTACGACAAAGGCGACAGGCTGAAATATGTTATGTTAGTTGGCGACGGATGCTTCGACAACCGCAACATCATAGGCTCGAATCGGAATTTAGTGCCTACTTTTCAATCCGTGCAATCGCTGATACCCGCCGACTCTTCTTTCGGCTCCGACGATTATTTTGTGATTCTCGACCCGGGAGAAAGCGTCTATAGCGGCACGATCGATCTGGGAATCGGGCGCTTGCCGGTTTCCTCGGTTTACGAAGCCAATATTGTAGCCCGTAAAATATGGAATTACCATAGTTCCAAAAGCTTGGGTGAATGGCGAAATTCCATTTGTTTTCTTGCCGATGACGGCGACGGCGGACGCCATGTCATCGATTCGGAAGAACTGGCTTCTATTGTGAATGCTTCGCACAGCGAATATCACCCAACAAAAATCTATTTCGACGCTTATAAAGCTGAAAATACCTCTTCGGGAAAGAAATATCCTGATGTAACCAACGCCATCAACAATAGAATAAAAGAGGGAACGCTCATTTTCAATTATGTGGGGCATGCCAGCAACAAACTTTTAGCCGACGAAAAAGTGGTTGATATTTCTACCATTAATGGATGGACTAATTTTGACAAATTGCCGATTTTTGTGACCGCCACGTGTGAGTTCAGTCGGTTTGACGATTTGGAAACTTCGGCCGGCGAACAGATTTTGCTAAGTCCTTATGGCGGAGGCATCGCGCTTTTCTCCACCACGAGGGTGGTGTATGCGGCATTGAATCAGATGTTGAGCAGGAATTTTTACAACTATGTATTCAGCAAAGACGAAAACGGCGGGAACCTGCGCATGGGCGATGTGATGCGTCTGGCAAAAATAAACACATCGACAACCGTCAACAAACGCAATTTCATGCTCTTGGGCGACCCCGCCTTGCGCTTGGCGTATCCGCGCCATCAGGTGGTAACCAAAACCATCAACGGAATCGCAGCATCTGTAACGGAAGACTCCTTTGCGGCGCTCACAAAAGTTACCATCACCGGCGAAATTGTAAACGATGCAGGTGGCAGAGTCAGCGATTTTAACGGGACAATTACGCCCGTGGTGTACAACAGGCAGGAAACATTGAAAACATTAGGGAACGGAGGGCAGTCCCAAGTTGAGTATGTAACGCAGAACAACATTATCCACAAAGGCAGCGCCTCGGTGATAAATGGGGAATTCACTTTCAGTTTTGTTGTTCCCAAAGATGTTCCGTACACAGTGGCCGAAGGCAAAATAATTTATTATGCCGAAAACGGCTTAACCGATGCAAATGGTGTACTCCAGAATTTCAAGATCGGCGGTTCGTCAGAAAATCCGATTGTGGACAATACCGGCCCCAGGGTGGATTTGTATATCGACGATACTTCGTTCAAGACGGGAGGGAAAACCAATGCTAACCCTCTGTTGTTGGCGCACATTTTCGATGAAAGCGGAATCAACACGGTGGGAACCGGAATAGGGCACGACATCACCGCCATTCTGGACAACGATCATTCAAACATTTTTGTTTTGAATGATTATTATACTTCCTCGAAGGACGATTACACGCGCGGCGAACTTCGTTTTCCGTTCAGTAACCTTACGGAAGGCGAACATACCGTGACGTTGAAAGTGTGGGATGTGGCCAACAACTCAACCGAGGCGGAGATAAAATTTGTGGTTACAGGCGATTTTTTTATCGAATCGGTGAGCAACTATCCCAATCCGGTGTACGACCATACTTATTTCGTCATAAACCATAATCAGGGCGGCAGTTCCTTATCGGTTTTGATTGAGATATTTGACATGAACGGGCAAAAAGTGGATTCGGTGCAGGAGACTGTGAGTTCTTCCAGCGGGCGGACAACGCCTGTCCACTGGAATCTTAACAACCGGCGTTTGGTTGTTCGCAGCGGCATTTATGTTTATCGCGCCGTCATTCGCTCCGACTCCGGAAAACTTGCCTCGAAAACCGGCAAAATGATAATTGGCCGTTGACAGATTTGCGGTTTGTCCATAAACGCCCTTCCACTGCCAAAGTGCATACTTGCAAAGTACTTTTCAAACCGATTTTTCGATTTTCACCTGCGCCCTTAATATTTACCGGTTTTGTCAAAGGGAAGGTCTCCCGCTGCGACGAATAATTGGAATTTTCAACTCCTGTTCAACATACTGAAGATAGTTATGCAGCTTGCAGTTCAGTTCTTTACCATAGTTTTCATCCGGCAAATAATCTATGTAAATTCCGATATTTCGTACGTTAGTCAGGTATTTTGCACATTTAAACAAGCCGGTGTATATTGTTGTTAAAAAAATAAGTGTACAATTCTTTAAGATAATTTTCCATTTGAAAATTCATTTATAAATTTACTTCGCAGAAAGAACAGTATCTATGTGGTATAATGTTAATTTTCAAAATATTAGTGTTTGGGAAATATTATCTGTCCTGTTTTTTATAACCAGTATATCAACAGCCGTAATTATTATTTTGGAAAAAAGGTCGCCCTTCAAGACGGCGGCGTGGCTTCTTGTTTTGGTATTGATTCCCATTGTCGGGTTGTTTTTTTATCTCTTTTTCGGGCAGGAGTTTCGCAAGCAGAAAATGTTTTCGCGACGGGGATTGAAAGGCACCGGACGCTATAAAAAAATTCAGAGCCGCCAACTGAAAGCGCTGAACGACTATGACTTTCACCTTCCTGAGCCCATCGAAAATTTCAGGCGCATTATTACGTTGCTGCTGAACAATTCGAATGCACTGATGAGCACCGGTAACAAAGTGAAAATTCTGAACAACGGTGAAAAAACCATGAATGCCATTTTCAAAGCGATGGAGGGAGCAAAGCACCACATACATCTTGAATATTACGTAATCTGCCACGACAAAACAGGTTGCCGGTTGAAAGAAATTCTCATCCGCAAGCGGAAAGAAGGCGTTAAAGTGCGAGTTATTTTCGATGATGTGGGCAGTTGGGCGCTCGACAAAAAATATATCAAGGATTTGAAGGAAGCAGGCGTGGAAATCATGCCTTTTATGGAAGTCCGTTTTCCTCGGCTCACGGCGCGTGTAAACTACCGAAATCACCGTAAAATCGTTATTGTCGATGGTAAAACAGGATTTATGGGAGGCGTCAACATTGCCGACAGATATATTTACGGCTTGAAAAAGCAGGGCAACTGGCGCGATACGCATATACGGATTGAGGGCGACGCTGTGGCTTCTTTGCAAGCAGTTTTTGCCGCCGACTGGTATTTTCTGACTAAAGAAAACCTCACGGGTGTGGGTTATTTCAACGTGCAAAGCAGCAACTCCGGTGTTCCCATGCAAATCAGCGCCAGCGGCCCCGATTCCGACTGGGACAGTATCGCCCAAGCGTTTTTTGCCGCCATCGCCATCGCCAAACACGAAATTTTTATAACGACTCCCTATCTGATGCCTACGCAACAAATACTTACGGCACTCAAAACGGCAGCCATATCGGGCGTAGATGTACGGATTATCATACCCGAAAATTCCGATTCGAAAATCCCCAAATGGTGTTCTTTTTCGTATGTCGGGGAGTTGTTAGAGGCCGGCGTCAGGATTTTCTTCTACCAAAGCGGATTTATTCACAGTAAATTGATTATCGTCGACGACATTTTTTCGACCGTAGGCTCCGCAAACCTCGATTTTAGAAGCCTCGAAACAAATTTCGAGGTCAATGCTTTCATCTACGACCAGCAGTTTACGCGCCAACTGAAATCCTATTTCAACGTGGATATGCGGAACAGCCGTGAGGTAATTCTGAGCGAATGGAAGCAACGCCACTGGATCAACAAAACCCGCGAATCGCTGGCATACCTTGTCAGCCCACTTTTCTGAAAACCGCAAACAAAACGCTTTCTTTCGCACTTACCGGTTTTTCCCGCAATTAAAAATCATTAAAACACACCCCATGTTTTAAAACTTGCTAATTTTGCAGTTTTTCAATTTCAGAGATAGAAACAGATGGAAAAAAACAAGAAGCAGAAGTGGCTCGATAAACTGAAAAACAGATACAGGCTCATCGTTTACAACGACACCTCATTACAGTCGGTTTGGACAATGAAGTTGACGCGGCTGAAAGTGTTTACATTGGTAAGCCTGATATTTATTGTAATCATTGTTTTGGTAATATTTCTCATTGCAGGCACTAATTTGAAAGAATTTATCCCCGGTTATCCGCGCGCCGAATATCGCGAGATGATAATACACAACGCCTTGGTTGTCGATTCGCTGACGGTTGAAATAGAACGGCGCGACCGCCTCATGCAAACGCTGAAAGCCATTATGCGCGGCGAAGACCCGCCCGAGTATATCTTACCCGATGACACGGCGAATTTTGAACCGATTTCGCGGCAGGAAATAGAAGACGCGAAATCGCTCAATTACGATTCAATATTCTACGATAAGATTGTTGAAGAGAGTTTGAGCTTATCCATTAATGGAGAATCAATTTCTTCGAGTTCGGTTTCCCTGAGCAACGTTTATTTTTTCCAGCCGATAAAAGGAATAATTACCAATTCGTTCAATTCCACCAAAAATCACTACGGAATCGATCTGGTAGCCAGCCCGAATACGCGAATTTCGTCGGTTTTGAGCGGTACAGTTTTTTTTTCCGACTGGACACCCGACACTGGATATGTAATTATGATTCAGCATGAAAGTAGCCTTATTTCAATATATAAGCACAATGCATCGCTTCTGAAAAAAGCGGGCGACAAGGTGAACGGCGGGGAGGCCATTGCCGTCATCGGGAATACAGGCGAACTCTCCACGGGGGCTCACCTTCATTTCGAACTTTGGCATTTGGGAAGTCCTGTTGATCCGGAACAATATATTGTATTCTGATGAAAAAACGCATCGCCATTCTCGGATCGACAGGCTCCATCGGAACGCAATCGCTGGAAGTGATTGAACAGCGCCCCGATATATTTGAGGTTGAAGTGCTGACGGCCAATAACAACGTGGAGCTTCTCGAAGCGCAAATACGAAAGTTTGTTCCCAACGTTGCCGTAATTGCCAACGAGCAAAAATATTTACAACTCAAAGAGCGTGTTTCCGATTTGCCGGTAAAAATTTATGGCGGCGCAAAAGCAATCGAACAAGTGGCGCAGATGGAAACCGTCGACTTGGTGTTGGCGGCGATGGTTGGCTATTCGGGACTTTTGCCTACGCTGAAAGCTGTCGAAGCCGGAAAGAACATCGCTCTGGCCAACAAGGAGACGCTGGTGGTCGCCGGCGAATTGATAACCCGGGCAGCGCGGGAGAAACAGGTGGCTATTCTTCCTGTCGATTCGGAACACTCGGCTATCTTTCAATGCCTTGCAGGCGAATGGGGGAATCCCGTCGAGAAAATTATCCTCACCTGTTCGGGCGGTCCTTTCCGTGGGAAAACGAAAGATTTCCTGCAACATGTCACGCCGCCCGACGCACTGGTGCATCCCAACTGGGAAATGGGCGCCAAAATCACCATTGACAGTGCAACCCTCATGAACAAAGGGCTGGAACTGATCGAAGCGGTTTGGCTGTTCGGGCTCAACCCGGATCAGGTGGAGATTGTCGTCCACCGTGAAAGTGTAGTCCACTCGGCGGTGGAATTTGCAGACGGTTCGGTTATCGCGCAGTTGGGTGTGCCGGACATGACACTGCCCATTCAATACGCGCTGAGTTATCCGAAACGATTGACCTCCGATGTACCGCGGCTGCGTCTGACCCAATATGGCCGGCTTACTTTTTATGAGCCGGATTATAAAACGTTTGATTGCTTAACGGCCTGTATGGCAGCCATTAAAGCCGGGGGATTAGCACCTGCGGTGGCCAACGGCGCGAACGAGCAGGCGGTGCAGCTCTTCCTGCGGGATGAGATTCGCTTTTTG
>WRIQ01000037.1 GCA_009782655.1 Prolixibacteraceae bacterium | reverse complement strand
AACGTGGATATGAAAGCCCCGATTATATGGGATTACAACAACATCACTTCCATGACGGCGTATCCCATCGATACCGCAATACTGACCGTCAAAGGCGGGCATTTCACGACGATTGCCAACCAAGCCGAGTCGCGCTATACCTATTACTCGCGCGGTATCAGCATTAGCCGCTCCAACACGGTTATTGACGGAATCAATCATGTCATCGTCGAGGAACTCGATCATGGCGCACCCTACGGCGGGTTCATTTCCATATCGAACTGTTCCGAAGTAACGGTGCAGAACTGTATGTTGTCGGGACACAAAACCTACTCAACCATTGGCAACGCCAACGCGCCTGTTTCAATGGGTTCCTATGATGTTCAGGTAAACAGGTCGGTTAACGTAACATTCAGGAACTGCAAGCAGATTAACGATATACACGATTCAAAATTCTGGGGAATTTTCGCCTCAAACTATTCAAAAAATATCCTGTTCGACCGCGTGGTATTTTCGCGCTTCGACGCTCACATGGGAGTTGCCAACGCAACCATCAAAAATTCGGTTCTCGGGCATCAGGGCATTAATCTCATCGGCAGCGGCGTTTTTTTTATAGAGAACACCAAAGTTTGCGGCTCGAATTTCATCAATTTGCGCAGCGACTACGGCAGTACGTGGGAAGGCGAAATCGTTGTCCGCAACTGCGAATACGTTCCGCGAAACGGAGCGAAATCGGACGCCGTCATCGTCAGCGGCAGTTATTCTGGTCAGCACGATTTCGGATATACCTGTTATATGCCGCGGAAAATTACGATTGACGGTCTTGCCATTGACGACCGCAACCCTGTTAACGACTATCGCGGGCCCAAAATCTTCGCCACATTCAACAACGCATACATAAATGATGAGTTTGTAGAAACATATCCGTATATCTTGACTGAAGAAGTGGTCATCAGGGATTTGACCATCAAAAGCGGCAAACCTTATCTTGTCAGCAACAATCAGTTTATGTTCAGGAATGTGAAGATTACGGAAAATTGAATTATCGGCGTAAATTATTAGTTTTGCATAAAAAAACGATTATGTCAAAGAAAATTCTGGTAACCGGTGGCACGGGCTACATCGGTTCACACACCGTTGTTGAGCTTCAGCAGGCCGGTTACAAAGCCGTCATCATCGACGACCTTTCCAATTCGGAAGTGTCAACCCTCGAAAATATTGAAAAAATAACAGGAATACGTCCGGCGTTTGAGCAGTTTAACCTCACCGACCTTGACAAGACCGATGATTTTTTCAGTCGCCATCCCGATGTGGAAGCTGTCATTCATTTTGCAGCTTCCAAAGCGGTGGGTGAATCGGTCGAAAAGCCGTTGTTGTATTACCGCAACAACCTTGTTTCGCTGATGAATTTGCTCGAATGTCAGAAAAAATACAAAGTCGCAAGCATCGTATTTTCGTCGTCGTGTACCGTTTACGGCCAGCCAGAAACCCTTCCCGTGACGGAAAAAACGCCGCGCTGCGATGCCGAATCGCCATACGGAAATACAAAACGAATTTGTGAAGACATCATCTCAGACGCCATCAAATCCGACGCTTCGATTTGTGGCATTGCGTTGCGCTATTTCAATCCTGTGGGCGCACACTCTTCTGCGTTGATTGGCGAACTTCCGCACGGCGTCCCCGGTAATCTGGTGCCTTTCGTAACGCAATCAGCCGCCGGAATACGCAAACAGCTCAGCATCTTCGGCAACGACTACAATACGCCCGACGGGACAGCCATCCGCGACTATATCAACGTGGTGGATTTGGCCAGAGCGCACGTGGTGGCAATCAATCGTTTGCTTGAAAAAAAGAACAAAGCACCCTACGAAATTTTCAATCTCGGAACCGGAAAGGGAGTTTCGGTGCTCGAGTTGGTACACGCTTTCCAACGCGCTACCGGCATTGCCGTGAACTATAAAATCGCAGCCCGACGTTCCGGCGACATCGAAAAAATATGGGCCGATACCATGTATGCCAACGAAGAATTGGGCTGGAAAGCCGAAAAAGGGCTGGAAGAGACACTGCTCTCAGCATGGAATTGGGAAAAATATATACGTGGAATTAAATAATGAAAACACTACTTATTACAGGAGGCGCAGGCTTCATTGGTTCGCACTTGGTGCGTCTATTTGTTAACAAATATCCTGATTACCACATTGTTAATCTCGACAAACTCACCTATGCGGGAAATCTCGAAAACCTGAGAAACATTGAGAATGAGCCTAATTACACTTTCGTTAGAGGCGATATTGTGGACGCGGATTTTATACAGCAACTGTTTGCACGATATAATTTCGACGGCGTAGTTCACCTTGCCGCCGAGTCGCATGTCGACCGTTCCATTGTCAATCCGTTGGAGTTTGTTTACACCAACGTCATCGGAACGGTAAACTTGCTGAATGCGGCACGCCATCTGTGGAAAACCGATTATTTGGGAAAACGTTTCTACCATGTGTCTACCGACGAAGTTTATGGATCGCTCACCGACTCCGGTATGTTCACCGAGGAAACACGCTACGAGCCACACAGTCCCTATTCAGCATCGAAGGCCGCTTCCGACCATTTTGTGAGGGCCTATCGCGACACATTCGGACTTCCTGTGGTGTTGTCGAACTGTTCCAATAATTACGGTTCCTATCAGTTTCCCGAAAAGTTGATTCCGCTGTTTATCAACAATATAAAAAATAACAAACCGCTTCCCGTTTATGGTAAAGGCGAAAATGTGCGCGACTGGCTTTGGGTAAAAGATCACGCCCGTGCCATCGACGCGATTTTTCACAATGGAAAAAACGGCGAAACCTACAACATCGGCGGCAACAACGAATGGAAGAATATAGACCTCATCAGGCTGATGTGCCGCATCATGGACTGGAAACTGGGACGCCAAAAGGGAACTTCGGAGCAGCTTATAACTTTCGTTACCGACCGCGCCGGACACGATTTGCGCTATGCCATTGACTCGTCGAAACTGCAACGCGAATTGGGCTGGCAACCCAGCCTTTGTTTCGAAGAAGGACTCGAAAAAACCATCGACTGGTACCTCTCCAACGAAACTTGGCTGAAAAACGTAACCAGCGGCGGTTATCAAAATTATTATGAAGAACAATACGGAAGCCGCTAATCCACCCTGTTTTGGGGTATTAGATTTTCATCGAGCGAAGCCCCCAATATGCTTATGTATAGCAACTTAGCTGCGTCTTCCATAAGCTCGGGAGTGAGCCCGTCGAGGTTGTCCAGAGGCTGGTGATAATATATCTTTTTCACTTGTCCTGTTGTCCACAATCCCAGTGTGCAATAGCCTGCTTTTTCGAACACAGCGGCATCGGTGCGTGGGCGCCCATAATTTTGCCTTAGCTGCGAAGCTCCCAGACTCCGATGTATATAGCGGTCGTTGGCAGTATTGAAATGGCGCAGAATATTCGGATGGGAGGAGCCGCCGCCAATAGTGAAACCGGCGCCGTTGCCCACCATGTCGAGGTTCATCATAAAAGCGGTTTTCTCTTTTTCCCAAACAGGATTTTGCACAAAATGCGTACTCCCGTATAGTCCGCATTCCTCGCCGCCGAAAAAGATAAAAATAATGCTCCGCCCGGGTTTCACCGCCGAATGCGACAAGGCATGAGCCGCCCCCAGCAAATCGGCTACTCCTGAAGCGTTGTCGAGGGCGCCGGGAAATAACATGCCGGGGCTTCCTACCGCATCGAGATGCGCCCCCAAAATGATCGCTTCATTTTTCAACGCCGGATCGGAACCTTCAATAATTCCAATTACGTTGCACGATTGGGTATCGGGAAAATGTTGCGTCGACGCCGAAATGGAGACCGAATGTTTCAGAGGAATAGATTGCGGCCTGACAGCGTTGGTAATCTGCAACTTTTGATTGGCATACAGTCTTCCCGTTCCAGCAAAGAGCTTTTCAGCAATGCTTTCGCTGATGTGGGCGTACACAAAATCGGCGAAATAGGAAGTATTGGGATTGGCAAGCAATCCGACGTACAATAATCCGGCGGCGCCCAACTCCCTTGCCCGCTCGAATTTGTAACGGTGGTAACTGTATGGCTCCCATCTCGCCAACATGGTGTCGTTGCCTAAATGGGGAACTCCCGATTCCATGAGCACAATTTTGCCTTTCACATCAAGGTTGGCGTAATCGTCGTATCCCAGCTCTGGCGCCGAAATGCCAAACCCGACATAAACAGCCTCGCCCTCCACATCGCCGCTGCCCGAATTGGAGCCCGGATAATAGTCGTCGGGGAAAAAGAGATCGATAACATTTCGCAACGGCGAAGTAACCAACTCGATCTTTCCCTGCGTAAGTACTTCGGTATAAGCGTTATGAAAATATTGGAAATAGGAACCGGCGACAGCAGGTTTTATGTTCCACTCTTCAAGTTTTGAGGCTACCCATGTTGCCGCCGCTTCGTAGCCCGGCGAACCGGAAAGCCTCCCTCCGTATTTTTCGGAGCATAGTTCTCCTGCATAATCCAGCAGATCGTGGCTCGAAATCAAATGGAAAGCTTCTAAATCGACAATTTGCCGAACCGGCTCCTGCGACGGCGCGGCGATTGCTAAAAAAAGGTAAAAAATAAGAATGAGAGATTTTTTCATCGCCATATTATTTTCGAATCAAACGGATTATCGACAGAGCGGTATCCAGAAAAATAATTTTGGCATTCCCGTTCCGCGAAATGTGTAAGTGGCCTTTTTCTAAAAGGTTGTTCAGAGGAATCACATTGCGCTCGTTGATGAAACGTGCAAATTTTTCTCCCCATTCTTTTTCCTCGCGGCTAAGATAGACCAGCGACGGATTTTGCAGGTTCATCACAAAAAATTCGCGTGTCAGGTGCATGGCATACCGGAAAAACTCCTTCTGACGTTCCCTTCCCAAGGAGGCAAGTTCGTCGGCGATTTCCATCACCTGCCCTATTTCGCTGGTCTTTTTCACGGCGATATAAGCTGTACGCATGAGCTGCTGAAAAAGCGTGAAAAAGTATTGCTTGTCTTCCGGAGTTTCTATGTAGCCAACTGCTCTCAGGTAATCTCCATTGGCATAATGCACCATCTCGGCAATGGTTTCGGGGTCGTAATCGCTGTTTTTTTGCAGGAAATCCTGCAGGTCGTTGTCGGCGATTTTCGGTACTTTTATAATTTGAGTACGCGAACGTATGGTTGGAATAATATCGGCTTCCTTTTCTGTGACCAACAAAAACAGTGTTTTCGACGGCGGCTCCTCAATCATTTTCAGGAGCTTATTGGCGCACTCGGCGTTCATACGCTCCGGCAACCAAATTATCATGGTTTTATATTCGGCTTCGAACGATTTCAGGTTTAGCTTCCGGATTATCGACTCGCTTTCATGGCTGTAAATTACCAGTTGCGAATTTTCCGAATTGATGTGTTCCTGCCATTGCGCCAGCGAAAAATAGCCCGACTTTTGGAGCATCTCGCGCCACGGCTTCAGAAAATCATCGCAATACGAGGGCGACGAGCCTTTTTTGAAAATGGGAAACACAAAATGCAGATCGGGATGCGAAAGGGCGGCGTATTTTTTACATGAAGGACATTCGCCGCAACTATCGGCAACAGTGCGGTTGCGGCACGAAATGTATTGGGCATAGGCCAGCGCCAGCGCCAGTTTGCCGCTTCCCGCCGGGCCCGAAAGCAACTGCGCATGGCTGATGCGTTCCTCCTGAACCGATTTGATTAACCGTTCCTTTACCTTGTCCTGTCCGATAATATCTCTGAAAAACATACGCTTACCTATCTCTCTGTTGAAAATTTCAAAAAGTCCAAAGTTATGCGAAAAAACGGGAAAATGAAATTTGGAGAGGCGGATTCTTGGGGAAAAGAGAATTTCACGGAAGCACCCGATGACGAAATTTCTCTCTATCTGAAGTTCCATTTGTTAGTTGAAATTACGATCATGCCATCATCAATTCCTTTGGATTTAAAATACATCACATCTATTTTTTCATTATCCTGACAAGGGAATGATTACGTAATTTTATGGCAATCACAACAAAGAATACAACATCTTCGGGATGACAGTTCGCCTGCGTTCATTTGGTTGTGTTGAAAGCACAAGCGCCGTTTCCCATCCAGATTATATGAACATTAAATTCATTTTCAACCGGTACAGCATAAAAAATCTTTCGCCGATAATGGTTATCTTTGAAATTAAAGTTGAATTTACGAATTAAAATTTCAGTATCATGCAAACAATCGACACATATGATTTTAAAGAAAAAAAAGCGCTTATCCGCGTTGATTTTAATGTTCCGCTCAACGACAAGTTTGAAGTTACGGACGATACCCGCATCAGGGCCGCCATTCCCACCATTGCAAAAGTGATTGAGAGTGGCGGCGCGGCAATTATCATGTCGCATTTCGGGCGCCCAAAAAACGGATCGGAAGACAAATTTTCGATGAAACATTTGGTTGAACCTTTCAGCAAGTTGTTGGGCAAAGCGGTGAAGCTGGCTCCCGACTGCATAGGCGAGGAAGTGAAAGCCATGGCCGCCGCGCTACAACCCGGCGAGGTGCTGCTGCTCGAAAACCTGCGTTTCCACAAGGGCGAAGAAAAAGGCGATGTGGAATTTGCCCGCCAATTGGCCGAAAACGGCGACTGCTGGATAAACGACGCTTTCGGGACGGCGCATCGCCCACACGCTTCCACTGCCGTGATCGCCCAATTTTTCCCAAACGACAAGATGTTCGGTTACCTGATTGAAAGCGAACTGGAAAGCCTCGACAAAGTAATGAAAAATCCGCAGCGTCCGCTGACAGCCATCATGGGAGGCGCCAAAGTGTCCACAAAAATTACCATCATCGAAAATCTCCTCGACAAGGTCGACAACCTGATTCTTGGCGGCGGTATGACTTTTACTTTTATCAAGGCCAACGGCGGCATGGTGGGAAATTCGCTTTGCGAAGACGACTTCCTACAGACCGCCCAAGACATTGAAAAAATGGCGTCGCGCAAAGGCGTGAAAATTTACATGGCCATTGATGTGGTCGCCGCCGACGCTTTTTCCGAAAACGCCAAGGCACAAATCGTAGATGCCGACAATATTCCCGACGGATGGATGGGTTTGGACGCCGGCCCGAAAAGCATTAATATCTTCAAAGAGGTGATTGCCAAATCGGGAACCATTTTGTGGAACGGCCCAGTGGGTGTTTTCGAAATGGACAAGTTTGCCGCAGGCTCCATAGCAGTAGGCGAAGCCATTGTTGAAGCTACCGCCAAAGGCTCTTTCTCATTGGTGGGCGGCGGTGATTCGGTGGCTTGCGTCAACAAATTCGGATTCGCAGACGGCGTTTCCTACATTTCAACCGCAGGAGGCGCCCTGTTGGAATATCTCGAAGGCAAAACACTCCCGGGAATCGCCGCAGTACACGATTAATTCTTAAACAGAAAAAAAATGATAAAAAGAGCCTGCTAAAATTAGCAGGCTTTTTTCTAATTTATCCGAAAAATTTGAGCTATTGTTTCAATACTTTCTCAATAATTTTCTTTCCGTCAACAACCACCTCAATAAAATAGATTCCCTTGGGGTAATTGCTCAAATCGATATAACCGCTTGTAAAATTACTCTTTGTAATGATGACCTGTCCCGTGCTACTAAGAATTCTGATGTCGCAGTTCCCCTGAACATCAACGAAAACCCTGTCTTCAACAGGATTGGGGTAAACTTTCACAACGATACCGCCATCGACAATATTCCCCACACTTGTGACGAGAGAAATAACCGCCGAGCCATTCATTATTTTCGCACATCCTGCGGCAGTTTTGGCTTCCACCGTATAGATGCCTTCGGGATACGCTCCGAAATCGAGCCTCGAACCGGTACCTGCAAGCGTATTAACGATATTTCCGTCTTTGATGAGGTTATAGGTGATTCCCACTTCGCTTGACGACAGCGACACCGGCAATCCCGTTTCGCTCTCCGTGTTGTACTGCCCCGACCCTTGCACGTCGAAAGTGCCGGGAAGCGGATTCACAGCCACAACGACCGTGGCAATGCTGTCGCAGCCGCCGATGCTTACAAACGTTTTCTGATGGCTGCCTGCAACGCTCACCGATTGCCCAAATACATCAATTACATCGCCTTGGCAGATGTTGAGCGTTTCGGTGGAAGTCAATGTTTCGCCCACCTCAATGGTTATCGACGCCGTGGCCGAACAACCGTTGGTATTTTGGGTCACAACCGTATAAGTTGTTGTTTGCGAAGGCGTAACAGTCAACGTGTTCGAGGCGGAAGCTCCTCCGCCCCAATTGTAACTGCTGTGTCCGGCCGTAGCGGTCAACACAGCCTGTCCGCCCATACAAATCGATTTTTTATCGCTGGAAATGGTCAACGCCGGAACCTGTTTGACGGTTAACGTCAGGTTGACAGTGCTGTCGCAGCCTGTGAGCAACGAGGGTGTTACTTTCTGATAGGTTCCCGCGGTTGTCAGTTGTTCTCCAAAAAATTCGTAGAATGCGTTGCTGCATATTTCTTCTGTCAGGTTGGTCGTCTGGAGATCGTGGTATCTTA
>WRIQ01000036.1 GCA_009782655.1 Prolixibacteraceae bacterium | reverse complement strand
TCAAAAAAATATTTTCTATGTAGCTTTCAAACAAATATTTAACAGAAGCAAAAAGAATCATTATCCCGAAAAAAATCAGTATGAACCAATCGTCGTTTGTGTGCACCAGCGTTTTGGATGGCAATACCAGACTTTGCGGCGCGTCGGTGTGTGTTTCCAAAACGATGTTTGGGTCGACAGGTAAAAACGGTTCGCCGTTGACATACATTTTTTGCAGTTCGCGCTCGCGGCGGGCTTTTATTTGCCATGCCGACGGATAGGAAGGAACAGGCGTATCCTGATAATTATCGTTTTGCGTTAAATAATTGTTACCCGAAACCTCTTCTGTTTGCACAAAAGCATAAAAATGCCGCGATAAAGCCGGAGCTTCGTCTTCTTGCAGGCTATTTGTTATCGTTTCAGGCATAAATTTTTTTTTTTCGGTGCAAAGATATACAATTTGATTGTTGGAAATTGTATTTTAATTTTTCTCGAAATCTCGCCAATCGGACGCTTTACCCGGTTGCGTGAATGGGTAATCCGGGGCAAAATGATTTGGAAAAATGCGAGGAAATATCGTTTGTCCGGTTTCCGAGGGTTGGGTGTTACGAATTTTGGAAAACAGAAACCACAGGTAATATGATTGATGCGATAAAGCTCTTTTGTTCTTTTGCTTTGTTTTTCCCAATCGTCATTGATAGAATATGGGAATGCGAAAATGTCAAATGCTGAATGTTTTCCGGCAGGCAGTGAAAGCCGATTCTTTCAATTTCGAATGTGGCTTCTACATGCAGTTTTCCATTTCGTATTCTTGCATTTTCCTGATGAGTGCAAATAACTCTTCAGCTTCGGGCGTTTCTTCCGCTGCATTCATTATTTGCAGGAAACGTTTCAAAGCTTCCCTGTAATCCTCCTGCGAACGTATGTCATTTGTCCTTACTTCAATGTGCATCCAGCCAATTAGTTGCAGATTTAACATCAATCGTTAACGGCACTTTTAAATGCACTGCCGATTCCATATTTTCCTTCACAATTTCTGTGACGACATCCAGTTCGGATTTATAAACATCGAAGTCCAGTTCGTCGTGAACCTGAAGAATCATTTTCGATTTAATTCCCTTTTCTTCGAAAGCATTATAAATCTTTATCATCGCTAATTTAATGACATCAGCAGCTGTTCCCTGAATAGGCGTATTGATTGCATTGCGTTCTGCCACTCCCCTGACAACTGCATTATTCGAATTAATGTCATATAAATAACGTTTTCGGCTCATAATTGTTTGTACGAATCCGTCATTTCTTGCTTTTTCAATCGATTTGTCCATGTATTCCTTCACTTTGGGGAAGTTTTCGAAGTAGCCGTCGATTAGTTCTTTGGCTTCGGAGCGCGGAATGTTGAGGCGCTGCGCGAGTCCGAAAGGCGATATTCCGTATATAATGCCAAAGTTGGCTGTCTTGGCTTTGCGGCGCATTTCAGGCGTCACTTTGTCGAGCGGTGCCTTGTATATTTTGGCAGCTGTCAGAGCGTGGATGTCTTCGTTTTTGCCGAATGCTTCAATCATTTGCGGGTCGCCGCTCAGCGAAGCCATAATGCGCAATTCAATTTGCGAATAGTCGGCCGCCATGAAAAGATGTTTGTCGTCGGAAGGAATGAATGCCCGCCTGATTTCGCGGCCGTTTTCGTCGCGGATTGGTATATTCTGCAGGTTCGGGTTGTTAGAACTCAGTCGTCCGGTAGCTGTCACTGCCTGATTGAACGAAGTGTGTATCGCCCCTGTGCGCGGGTTGATAAGTTGTGGAAGTGTTTCCACGTATGTGTTAAGCAGCTTTTTTAATCTCCGGTATTCGAGTACTTTGCCTACAATTGGATGTTTGTTTTCGAGTTGGGCCAGCACCTCTTCGCTGGTCGAATATTGCTTGGTTTTGGTACGTTTGGCGTTGCTGTCGATTTTCAACTTCTCGAAAAGAATCTCGCCAAGTTGCTTGGGCGACGATACGTTGAAATCCTGACCCGCCATTTCAATTATCTCTTTTTCAAGGACGTCGATTTGTTTGCGAAGCTCGACGGCATAGGCGTTCAGCGCTTGGGTATCGAGTTTGACGCCTGTCATTTCCATATCGGCAAGCACAGGCACAAGCGGCATTTCCATATTGTTGAAAAGTTCTGTCAGGTTGTTGCTTTCCAACTCTGTTGCTAATTTTTGTTTCAGTTGAAGTGTTAAATCGGCGTCTTCGCAGGCGTAGTTGCAAAGTTGTTTGACATCGATATTGCGCATTGAGCGCTGGTTTTTTCCTTTCGGGCCGATCAAATCTTCGGTCGGAATTTTCCTGTAGTTCAGGAAGGTTTCGCACAAATAGTCGAGATTATGCTTCAATTCGGGTTGCAAAAGGTAGTGCGCAATCATGGTATCGAACATTTTCCCTGTTACCGAAATGCCGTATTGCGCAAACATCAGCAAGTCGAATTTTATATTTTGTCCTATTTTCAAAATTCGTTCATCGGTGAAAACCGCCTCGAACTCTTTCAGTATTTTTACGATTTTTTCCCTGTCGGGGGGCAGGGTCACACAATAAGCTTCGTGGCTGCGAAACGAAAATGAGAGGCATACGAGTTCCGAGTTGTGCGGATCGAGTCCGGTGGTTTCGGTATCGAAACAAAACTCCGTTTGCACGGAAAGTTCGGCGCGGAGGCTGGCGCGCTGCATTTCATTTTCTACCAGATAATATTGGTGTGGCGTGTTTTCGACGGTTTCCGCATTGGCTTTTGTGTGATGGTGAACCTCGTGCGTTGCCGCGGGAAAGTCGAACAAACTTCCCTGCACGGGATGGTGATGTTGTTCGGGTTTTTTCGGCTCGCTTAGATGCAGCCTCTCCGACAGGTTCCTAAATTCTAAATCGTCGAACAAAGCTTTCAGTTCGGCGTTGTTGCGTTCTTTCATCCGGAGTTGGTCGGGATTAAAATCCACGGGAACCTCCAAAATGATGGTGGCCAGTTTCCGCGACAGGCGCACCTGGTCTTCATATTCCGCCAAGCTCTCCTTTTGTTTGCCTTTCAGCTTGTCGATATTCTGATAAACGCCGTCGATGCTGCCGAATTCCTCAATCAGTTTTTGGGCGGATTTGGGGCCTATGCCGGGGCATCCGGGAATATTATCGGAGGTGTCGCCCATCAATCCCAACAATTCAATTACCTGATGCGGATTGTTAATGCCGAAATTTTCCTTCACCTCTTCCACACCCCATATTTCGTTGTCGTTGCCCGATTTCCCGGGTTTATACATGAAAATATGATCGGTTACCAACTGGGCGTAATCTTTATCGGGCGTCATCATGTAAGTTGTGAAATTTTGTTTTTCAGCTTTTTGCGAAAGTGTCCCGATAATGTCGTCGGCTTCATAACCCTCTTTTTCAATAATGGGAATGTGGAATGCTTCCACGATTTTCCGAATGTAAGGAATTGATTTTCTAATATCTTCGGGCGTTTCTTGCCGGTTTGCCTTGTATTTGGGATACATTTCGTGCCTGAATGTGGGCTTCGACATGTCGAACACGACGCCCAAAAATTCAGGCTTTTCGTTTTCGAGCAACTGAACCAACGTGTTGGCAAAACCCAATGTCGCTGAAGTATTTATGCCTTTGCTGTTATAACGAGGATTGCGGATAAATGCAAAATAACTCCTGTAGATCAAAGCATAAGCATCGATCAAAAATAATTTTTTTGCTGACTGTTCCATTATTTCAAGTTCTGTTAATTATCCGAGGCAAACCATTCCACATACGAACGCGATGTTTCGGCCAATCGGATGCTAAAGAGAGAAACAGTTGCGGGCAGGATTTGTTTCAGGATTCCGGCAATATACAGGGCGATGTTTTCCGACGTCGGCTGAAAATCGACTTCGAGCAGGCGTTTTGAGTTCTTCCTCAGTCCGTCGAGTAAATCGGGCGGAAGGGTTTTACTTATCATGAATGAATGATCGAGTTTGCTGACAACGTGCGTATTAACGATCTCTTTCAGGTCGCACAAATCCATCACCATCCCGTTTTTGGGATGCCCAAGTTTTTGCAAAACTTCGCCAATAACGGTAACGTCCAGTTTATAGGAATGTCCGTGAATGTTGCTGCAAAGCCCGTCGTAGCCCGTCAGTGCGTGAGCCGTCTCAAAATCAAACTGTTTGGTAATCCGTATTTTTGCCATAACTCTGTTTTTTGTGGAGCGTGAAGGTACGGAAAAAATTCGCTCGGCAGACAATGCAGCAACATCAGGTTTTTGTCAAACAAAAAAGCCGCAAAATCAAAATTTTGCGGCTTGAGGGGTGGGTTGTACTGGATTCGAACCAGTGACCCCTACCCTGTCAAGGTAATGCTCTAAACCAACTGAGCTAACAACCCCAAAGGTTTGGCAAAAGTAATATTTTTTTGTCAAATTATTATAACTGTATCCTGATTTTTCAGGAAAAGAATATCAACGTCGAAATCGGGGGAGTGACAATTCATTTTCGTTTTCCAAATATGGAACTGCCGATGCGCACAATCGTACTTCCTTCGTCGATGGCGATTTTATAATCGTCCGACATTCCCATCGATACCTCTTTGAATGAATGGTCCCCTGAAAAACAGTTTGATCTCAGTTGCTCGAAAATATTGCGCAGGCGGCGAAATTCATCCCTTACCCGACGAAAGTCGTCCGTGAAAGTGGCCATTCCCATCACGCCGCAAACTTTCGCATGTTGCAATGTCAGAAAATCGGGCGATTCAAGCATTTCGGCAGCTTCGTCGTATGAAAGGCCGAATTTTGTATCTTCTTCGGCAATGTGAAACTGTAGTAGACAGGCGATTTCACGGTTGATTTTTGCAGCTTCTTTGTCAATTGTTTTCAGTAATTTAAGAGAGTCTGCGCCATGAATCAGTGACACGAAAGGCGCTAGAAACCTGACTTTGTTGGTTTGCAGATGGCCGATAAAATGCCATTCTGTATCTTTGGGCAGCGCAGCTTGTTTGCTGTCGATTTCCTGCACTTTATTCTCGCCGAAGAAATATTGTCCCGCACGATATGCTTCCAGAATGTCGGCTACAGGATATGTCTTCGACACGGCAACCAGCTTTACATTTTGAGGAATGGTTTCCTTGATTTTCCTGATATTTTCTGCTATCGGCATGGCGGTTTATTTTCATTTGGAATTATTTGCAAATCTAACGATTTCCCAACATTACAAGACATCCATAATTTTTTCGAGGCCGATTCCGCGCGAACCTTTTATGAGAATCAGCTTGCCTGATATTACATTCCCAGCCAGAAAAGCTGCGAGGCAGGCGGCGCTGTCAAATATCCTGAAGTTGGAAGGGCGGCGGGTTTTACCGAATTGTTCGCCCACCAAAAAAACCTGCGGCGCACCGCTGTTTGTCAACAAGTCAATAATGTGTTGATGTTCGGCAGGTGAAGAATCTCCCAGTTCGAGCATATCTCCCAAAACCATGATTTTATCAGGGTCGTCGATGGCCAGAAAATTTTTTATTGAGGCTGCCATGCTGGTAGGGTTGGCATTGTATGCGTCTAGCAAAATTTTGTTGGTGTCGGTTTTAACAAGTTGCGACCGGTTGTTGGAAGGGAAATAATTTTGGATGGCTGTTTTTATCATTTCGGGAGACACATCGAAGTGTGCGCCGATTGCCGCTGCCGCCATCACATTTTCGAAATTATAGACGCCTGCCAGTTGCGTTTCCAACTCAATAGTTTCTGAGGGAAACCCGATGCGGAGTTTCAGGAAAGGGTGGGCGCCGGTTGTCTCACAGTGGAGACGGCTGTTCTCCGAATTGCCGTAAAATATTTTGGTAAGCCTGTTGCCGGCAACCGTTTTCAGATGCTGGTTTTCGCCGTTAATGAAAACCGTTCCATTCTTCGATTCCAAATATCTGTAAAGTTCACTTTTGGCGCGGATTACGCCTTCCATATCGCCGAATCCCTGCAAGTGTGCTTTCCCCACGTTGGTAATCAACCCGTAGTTGGGTTGTGCGATGCGGCACAGAAAATCGATTTCGCCGAGATGGTTGGCGCCCATTTCAACGACACCGATTTCGATATTGGGTTTGAATGAGAGCAATGTCAGGGGAACGCCGATGTGGTTGTTCAGGTTTCCTTGCGTCGACTGCACTTTGTATTTCTGCGCCAGCACCGCGGTTGTCAGCTCTTTGGTTGTGGTTTTGCCGTTTGTCCCCGTAATGGCAATAATCGGAATCTGTAATTTGCGACGGTGAAAAACAGCCAATTGCTGTAGTGTGGCCAAAGCGTTGTCGACGACAATAAGCCGGGAGTCGGAAAAGGCGGGCTGTTCGTCGACAACAGCATAGGAGGCGTTGTTTTTAAGCGCTGCGCTCGCGAAATCGTTTCCGTTGAAATTTTCGCCTTTCAATGCAAAAAAGATAGTTCCCTGGACGGCCTTGCGGCTATCTGTAACAATTGCAGGATTTTGAAGGTAACAAGCGTATATCTGCTCTGCTTTCATCATACTTTGTGTATAAAAAACCATCCAGCGTCGGTTTCAGCGCGATCCCACTTTTTCGACCCTGATTCCTATATCGCTGATTCCTCGGAGGATTTTAGTCCGCATACCGTGCTGTATTTGAATGTTATACGTTCCGGTAGCGGGAAAATATATCGAGCGGCGATACAGAATCTGATTGTCGTATGTGCCGGAAAAGCCTTTTCCTGTCCATTCTCCCATCGGGTTGGCCAGCATAACCTGCACAGTGTCGGTAAACGATTCGCCCTGCGGTGGAATAATATTTACGAACAGCCATAGATTGCTGAAATCGTAAGACTTATCATTTCTGATGTTCAGGAAAATGTTGTATAGGGCCAAAGAATCGTCTATATTGAACGAATAGGTCTGAATCGAATCGGCGTCCCATCCGACGGTGGGCAAAGGCGCAAAAATATCGAAAACCCGCTTCGAATCGCACGAAAATAAGATCGCAGCTGGCAAAAACAGCATGAAAAAGAGACGTGGTAGGTTTTTCATCTCCTGTTTTCTCTATACGGATTAATTCTTTTGTTGTTTCTTCTGCGTTTTTTGCTGTCCGTTTTGTCGAAACGGTTTATGCTCTCCTGACCAACCATGTTCTGAAAGCTTTCTTTTTCAGGCAATATATTGGCGTCGGGCGACAGTTTTTCCATCTTTTTCCCGCGTCGGTTCATCCCGATAATCTCTTTGACTTTTTCTACCGGCAATGTCAACTGTCTGGCCATTGGCTCGCCTTGCAAAGCGTAGCTGTATGTGCGGTTCAATATGTCGGCTTTCTGGAAAATATAAATTCCTTTTTCGGTTTCGAGCGGGATGTTGGTTGGTGGAAAATCTTTTTGGGCGTCAATGTATGTGTCGGCTTCGAAGTTGAGGCAGCATTTGAGTTTTCCGCATTGTCCCGCCAACTTTTGGGGATTCATGGTCAAATCCTGATAGCGAGCCGCGTTGGTAGTCACCGAGTTGAAGCTGCACATCCACGATGAGCAGCACAATTCGCGTCCGCAGGGGCCAATTCCGCCGATGCGTCCTGCTTCCTGCCGTGCGCCTATCTGCTTCATTTCGACGCGGATATGAAACTCTTCGGCCAGAATTTTTATCAACTGCCTGAAATCGACGCGCTCGTCGGCGATGTAGTAAAAAATGGCTTTTGTTTTATCGCCCTGATATTCAACATCGCCAATTTTCATGTCGAGGTTTAGGTCTGTCGAAATCTGCCTCGATTTTATCATGGTCGGATGTTCGAGCAGGATGGCTTTTTTCCACTTTTCAATGTCGAGTTGCTTGGCTTTGCGGTATACTTTTTTGAAATCGCCATTTACGAGCGAAACTTTGTGCTTTTTCATCTGTTCCAGCACCAAATCGCCGGTGAGTGAAACCACGCCGATATCGTGTCCGGGATTGGCTTCAACGGCAATAATATCGCCGGGAACAAGCGTTAGGTTGTTGACATTCCGATAATAATCTTTTCTCGTATTCTTAAAACGAACTTCAATAACCTGATCGGGATTGATAACATTGGGGACATCGGCGAGCCAGTTGTGAATGTTCAACTTACCGCAGCACACTTTCGCCTTCTCGTCGCAAACCCCCCTGTCAATTAAATCTATATCTTTCATTGAAATAGTTGTTAAAGCAATGATTAACAATGTTTTAAGGCATAAAGCTAAAAGCCTCGTCTGCCTGATTTTATATATTTTTGCTTCCGGAAAATTTCAGGATGTTTCCAAAAGTTAATTGGTTACAAAAATAATAATAAACCAATTGCATGATATTTAAAATTCAATTTGTATTTTTATCGACTGAATCAAGTTTAAATTAAAATCAAAAAATGTATGAACCGGAGAAATTTTGTAAAAAACACAGCTATTGGAAGTGTTGCTGCTACCGGCCTTTTGGGCTCTATGTCGGCAATGGCTTCCGAGGCATCGGCTTCCTCTAATGCAGCGCAATTCAAATTGAAGTATGCCCCTTCTTTGGGAATGTTTGGCGCACATTCGGGTAACGATGTAGTCGATCAGATTAATTTTATCCATGATATGGGATTCAGGGCTGTTTTCGATAACGGCCTGATGGGACGCGATGCGGCTATGCAGGAAAAGATCGCTGCCGAATTAGCCAAGCGAAATATGGATTTGGGCCCGTTTGTGCTTTATGCCGATTTTGGCAAAAAATCGATGGTGACGCGCAATCCTGAGATCATGGAGATGCTCAAAGACAAGATGAAAGAAGCCATTGAAGTGCGAAAAAGAACAAATGTGAAATATGCATTGGTAGTTCCCGGACGTTTCGACGAATCTTTGGCATGGGATTATCAAACCGCCAATG
>WRIQ01000035.1 GCA_009782655.1 Prolixibacteraceae bacterium | reverse complement strand
TATGCTTTCATTGACGTCGAAACCCGGCAAGGGAGAATTGGAAATATTGTGATAAAATTCGAGGTACAACGATCCGTTTATATCATCCTTTGAATTGCCGATGACAAAAATATTGTTCCCCTTGTTTTTAAAAACCGGAAGATTGACATTTTCTTTGTTTTCAGCGAAACCCATCATGCTGATTATCAAAGTAGCGGGTACATTTTCCTGATTAAGGTAATTGTCGAAGCGAACTTTTTTATCGGTGATTTTCAGGTGATAATACTTTGCGACTTCCTCAATTCCTTTTTTGACTTCCGAAGATACAAAATGCCCGTTCGGGTCGGCATAGTCGATGTGGTATAAAAATGCGGACAAGGCAATGGGCTGAGCGCCATAGCACAACATCTTGCGAGCCGCACGCGACACCAAAATCTGCGCCGCGGTTTTCGGATCATCAAACAGATGGTGATGCGTTGCGTGCGTGGTCATGGCCATACACAATCCCACATCGTCGAGGATGAAAATTCCGCCTTCCTCGGAACCGGTATCCTCCAAAGCTTCCGAAGAGATAACCTGATCGTTGAAATCGTTGAAATAGTTGATAGTCGACAAGTTGGGATTTACCATCAGGGTAAAAATTATATCTTCGAGATTTTCCGGATCCTGTACATTGTCAATAGAAAACGGCTTATTCTGTTTCGTCCGATCATTCATAATCACATTATTAATTTATCGATATGGCAAAGTTAATCAACTAAAAGAATTTTTTGTCATCTCCTTTTTTTAATTTCGTCACTTTATAGCAACTAAGGATCGATTATGAAAGAGATTGTTTTTATTACGGGAGCCACATCGGGGATTGGCAAAGCAACCGCCGAACTGCTTGCACAACACGGTTTTAAACTGATAATCTCCGGCCGCCGCATGGAAAGGCTGCAACAGTTGGCTGCCGATTTATCGGAAAAATATGGCGCTGAAGTTTTCATTCTGCCCTTCGATATACGAAATTTTACAGAGGTTGAAAAGGCTGTCGAGGAGATTCCCGCGGCGTTTAAACCTGTTGATGTACTGATCAACAATGCAGGTTTGGCTGTCGGATTAAGCACCATTCAGGAAGGCGTAATCGACGATTGGGAAAGGATGATCGACACCAATGTAAAGGGCCTGTTGTATGTTACGCGCCTCATTTCGCCACAGATGATCAATCGCCGTCAGGGGCATATAATTAATATTTCGTCTATTGCCGGCAAAGAAACCTATCCTTTGGGAAATGTTTATTGTGCCGCAAAACATGCCGTCGAATCGCTCACAAAGGCCATGCGCATTGAAATGCTGCCTCACAACATCAAGGTGAGCGCCATCGCTCCCGGCGCCGCCCGCACTGAGTTTTCCGAAGTCCGTTTCAAAGGCGATACGAAAAGAGCCGACGCTGTTTACGACGGTTTTGAGCCGCTCACAGCACAGGATATTGCAGAAACCATTCTGTTTGTTGTCACGCGCCCCAAACACGTTAATATCGACAATATCCTCGTCATGCCGACAGCTCAGGCATTCTCAAGAGATTATAACCGCAATGTCTGAAATATAAACTATCTTTGTTTGCCGCACCTGTTATAAGTGCGGGTTTTTATTCTGATAAAAAGTGGATGCATTCGTAATTACACCGGTAAAAAATTCGTTGGAAACCAGTATTGAGACAATCACCGCTGTTTCGCAGGCAGAGGGTGATTTTAGCTATTGCATTTATAACGACTTCAGCGACGAAGCCGTGAAAAAATATTTCGCTGAAAACGAACAGGTTTTTAATTACAAGCTCGTAAACATAGAAGAGATAACCGCCAACCCATCGCCAAATTACAGACTTATACTCCAATTGGCGCAAAAAGAAGCGCGCGCCCAAAATGTACCGTTGATAATTATCGAGTCGGATGTTATTATAAAACCCGATACGATCAGAAATCTTACCGCCCTGAACAAAAAACTTGACAATCCGGGCTTAATCGGTGCAGTCACAATTGATAAATACGGCAGCATCAATTTCCCTTATTTATATGCTGAAAATCTTCCGCCGACGACGCAGGAAACCAAACGTAGCATCAGTTTTTGCTGTACAATAATCTCGGAAAGATTTTTAACGGCCTTCGATTTCGAAATTCTTGATAAAAATAAGGATTGGTACGACATTTTCATAAGTCGGCAGTCCCGAAAATTGGGCTTTAAAAACTATATTTCCACCGATAATCCGGTTGTGCATTTGCCGCACAGCAGCCGTCCATGGAAATTGCTGAAATATTCAAACCCGCTGAAATACTACTTTATCAAGTTTTTTAAACAACGCGACAGGATATAGGTTTTTCAGGATTGAGAATTGAAAGCAATTAAAAATTAAGAATTAACCCACATTCCGTCAGGAATGTTCCGTTCGATAGAAGAAATCGCGCCGAACAAAATTTTTTGCTTTTCTTATATTTCGGCGGCAAATTTCCGCCGTTGCAATGCAGGTTCAAATTCTTTCAGGTTTATTTGTTTCCTGTGTGCATCCCTGTTTATAGCTTCATGCTTGCGGCAACTATTCGGGCATAACACAATAAAACCCGGCGTTCGCGGTTTTAGTGATATAAATTTGTATAAATGTGAAGAGGGCATTACTGGTATTCATACTATTTTCGGTTTGCGGAGTTGCTTTGGGACAACGTAACAAGATAAATTTATTGTCGACTTTCGACAATAAAACCTTGCATTTCGGATTTACGCTGGGGCTGAATTATCTCGATTTCAGCGTTCGCAACTATGAATATATAGGCGAAAATCCCCATTTTGTCTACCGTGATTGGGCAGGAGGTCCCGATATTACTTCCCGCTCGCAGGTGAGAGCCGATGTTGCCAAACTGATTCCCGGATTTACGGTGGGCATCATTACGAGTTTGCGGGTTTCGCAATATCTGGAGTTGCGTTTTTTGCCCGGGATGTCCTTTGGAGAAAGGAAGTTGAAATATAATATCGAAGTTATTGACAATTATTTCAATTTCACGGAGAAGCAATACGATTATTCCATAAAATCCACATTCCTCGATTTTCCGGTTCATTTCAAATACAAGGCGCACCGCATCAACAACGGGCGGCCGTATGTGATTTTCGGGGGAGCATACAGAGTTGATATATCGAAAGCGGCAGAGCAGGATTTGGTGGGATTGACGCGAAATGGTTTTTATGGCGAAGTGGGTGCAGGATGGGATACATATTTGATTTTTTTCCGTCTTTCCATCGAGGCAAAAGTTAGCATCGGCCTGAACAATCAGTTGACCGTGGGCCCCAACAATACGCAACGGCATTATTATACCGATGCGTTGCGCTCGCTGCACTCGAATATCTTCACTTTATCGTTCCATTTTGAATAGCGGGTTGCGGCGCCTGAACTCGGAACAAACAATTGCCGTTGCCATAGCCACATTGAGCGATTCGGCATGCAAAACATTTGCAGAGAATGATGGAATGTGGAATCGGGTTCTGATAAACGGAAACAAAGCGGGCTGAATGCCTTTCCCCTCGTTGCCCATAACAATAATTCCGTTGCGGGAGAGCGGGGTTTCATAAATATTTTCACCTTCGAGAAAAGCGCCGGAGATATATATGGCGGTAGGAATTGTCGAAAAATAATCGGGCAAATTGCAATAATGAACTTTGACGCGGCTGAAGGAACCCATCGACGCCTGAATGGATTTGGGATTGTATATGTCGACGCTGTCGTCCGAGCATATAATATCTTGAATGCCAAACCAATCGGCAAGACGGAGAATGGTGCCCAAGTTGCCCGGATCCTGAATCCCGTCGAGGCACAAAACGAGATTTTCGGAAGGTTCCGCTTCTTCGATGTTATATTGCGGAATCGGGCAGAGCGCCAGAACATCCTGCGGCGATTTTAGCAAACTCGCCTTTTCAATTTCCGATTTGGAAATTTCCGTGATTTCAACCCCTGAGCCTAAATAGGATTCCACACTGAGCAGAAATTCGGGCGTTGCGAAAATCTCGGCGACTTCCATGCCGTTTCGGAGAAGTTCGGTAACAATTTTGTTACCCTCAGCCGGAAATAAATTGTTTTTCAATCGGAATTTTTTGTATTCCAGCGATTTGATAAGTTTTATTTTATTTTTGCCAATCACAATAAATCATTCTTTGTCGTGTTGTGAAAATAATATTTTTGCGAATAAGCGCGCCACAATTTTTACAGAATATGGAGTGCGTTTCGGGAAAATGTGAGCAAGCTCCCGTTTCCTTTCAACTTTCGCTATATTTGTAGAAACGAAAAACAGGATTGAATAGTTGCACAAAATACATAAAATTTGTTGCGCAGCGCTTTTGTTTTCTGGCGGCGATGCTGACAATAATTTCTTGTTCGACAACGCGTTATGTTGCAGATGACGAATCGTTGTTGAGCAACGTAAAAATTCAGATCGACAATTCCGATATCGACAAAGAGGAGATGAGAGGCTATATAAAGCAGAAAGAAAACACCAAAATTTTCGGTTTTTTGAAGTTTCATCTTTGGCTGTATAATCTCTCATCGAAGAAAAAAGATGACCACTGGTTAAAAAGAGCGGGCGAACCGCCGCAGATTTTCGACGAAGCTCTGGCAGATAAATCGCAGGAACAGTTGATTCATTATCTGCACAATAAAGGTTATTATCACGGCAAAGTCGATTATTTGGTGAGGCCGATGAAGAACGACAGAAAAACCAAGCTGACCTATCAGGTGAATACGGGTGAAATTTACCGTATCGGGAAAGCAGATGCGGTAATTAAATTTCCTGAGCTTGAGCGTTTATACACCGAAGAGTATACCTCGCGTATTTTTCGCAGCGGTCGGCGATTTGATTTGGACTTCCTCGACCGCGAAAGGGAAAATCTGGCAAACTTTTACCGCAACAGAGGCTATTACTATTTGTCGAAAGAGATGATTTTTTTCGACGCCGATACCTTGAAAGGACAAAATACGGCCGACCTTGTTCTGACAATTGAACTCCCCTCCGATAATCCGATTGATTCCGTAAGGATTCTTAATCCATATAAAATCAAGCATTTCAATTGGTCTGTTTTGTCCGACGATCCTTTCCCAAGCGCAAAATACCGACTGAACGACGATACGGTCAGGCAGGAAAATAATACATTCCATTTCAGGAATTCGTATTACAAGCCAAAACTATTGACGCGTTTTAATCAGCTTGAATCCAACGAATTGTATAGACTGAAAGAGACGGAGGAAACATTTCAGGGATTGAACCGGCTCAAGCAGTTCCGTTTTATAAACATATATTTTCAGGAGGATAAAAGCGAAGTCGATTCCTTTCTGCTGAACTGCTTCGTTGATTTGGCGCCTTTGAGCCGACAACTGGTTTCTTTCGATGTTGAAGGGACAAATACATCGGGGAACTTGGGTGTAGCCGGAAATGTTAATTATACCCACCGCAACCTGTTTCGCGGAGCGGAAAATTTTCAATTGAGAGTCAAAGGTGCTTTAGAACGTCAGCAAACGTTAATCCGCGATGAAAAATCCGATTTCAATACGCGGGAGTTTGGCGTCGAATCAAGTTTAATGGTTCCCAAGTTGATAGGGATGAAATTGCCATGGGGCGTTTTCCGCTCGTCGGCGCCGAAAACATTTTTCTCGCTGGGTTATAACTATCAGCGCCGCCCCGACTACACTCGCACCATATCATCGCTTCGCACCGGATACGAATGGATGGGGTCGGAAAGAATCTCGCATACATGGAATATCATTGATTTCAACATGGTGGCGTTGTCGCGCTTCAACGAAGATTTTCTGGAATCCATACAAGACCTTTATATCAAAAGCAGTTTCACCAACCACCTGATAATGGCAATGAATTATTCGTTTGTGTATAACACGCAAACGCTGAATACGCGGCGAAATTACAATTATGTGCGTTTCTCTGTCGAATCGTCGGGAAACCTGCTGAACCTTATTTCGGGCGTAACAAATGCAAAAAAGAGAGTAGCGCCGGCGGATTCGTTGAATTTGGCGCCGCAGGAATATTACAAATTTCTGAATTTGAGGTATGCGCAATATGTGAAAGGCGATATTGAATACAGGCGCGGGTTTATGCTCGACCGCTTCAGTTCAATTGTGGGGCGGGCTTTTGTGGGTGTGGGAGCGCCATACGGAAATTTCGACGTATTGCCTTTCGAAAAGAAATATTTCACGGGTGGCGCCAATGGAATTCGTGCATGGTCGGTGCGCTCGCTGGGGCCCGGAACCTATAAAGCACCGGCAAACTCTTACCCCAACCAGTCGGGCGATATTAAAATCGAGGCCAATCTGGAATACCGTTTCAGGCTGGTCAGCTTTCTTGGAGGTGCCTTTTTTCTCGACGCCGGAAATATATGGGCAATCAACGAAAAAGATAATCGCGAGGGGGCGCAATTTCGGATGAAGGATTTTTACAAGCAGATTGCTCTGGGAACGGGAATGGGAGTGAGGTTCGATTTCGATTTTTTTATTTTCAGGCTCGATTTGGGAATGAAATTGCGCGACCCTGCGCAACTGCAAAACAGAGGGTGGATTATCGGGGATCGCCGCCCCACGGGAAATGATTTTAACCTTTCTTTTGCCATCGGATACCCGTTTTAGAAAATTCATCCACAGCTTCATTATAATGCAAAACAGCATTTTGAAGAAATATTTTTGCATTTTTGCATATTTAATCTTTCAATTTAAAACAAACGGAGCGGTTTCAATCTAAAAAATGAGGAGAATGAAGAATATTTCCGAAAGCAGAGAGTTATTTGGTTCCCGATTTGGAATTATAGCAGCGACCGCAGGGTCGGCAGTGGGCTTGGGTAATATATGGCGATTCCCGTATGTTGCGGGCGCCAATGGAGGAGGCGCTTTTTTGCTGATCTATGTGGGGTTTGTGCTGGCCATCGGTATCCCCGTTATGTTGTCGGAGTTTGTCATTGGCCGTGCGGCGCATAAAAATGCCATCGGCTCCTTTCGTGCATTGGCGCCCGGAAAGCCTTGGTATTTGGTTGGCATAATGGGCATTGGCGCGGCGTTTATGATTCTGGCGTTTTACACAGCCGTTGCAGGATGGACGCTCGAATATGTTTACCAGTCGATTATCGACGGTTTTTCGGGGAAAACACCGGAGCAACTCGAAGAAATGTTTACAGGATTCAGGAGCAGCTCTTTTCGTCCGCTATTATGGTTTTTCATATTCATGATATTAACAGCGTGGATCATCATGTCGGGCGTGAAGAAAGGAATTGAAAAATCCACTAAAATTCTGATGCCCTTGCTGGTGATCATCCTGCTCATTCTTTGCGTCCGTTCGCTTACGTTGCCCGGAGCCTCCGAAGGCGTTAAGTTTTTGTTCAAGCCCGATTTTTCGAAGATAACGCCAAGGTCGGTGCTTGAGGCTTTGGGACAGGCGTTTTTCTCGTTGAGCATCGGCATGGGAACGCTGATAACCTACGCCTCCTACGTGCCCAAACACAACAATCTGATGAAAACATCGGGGTATGTTGCAATGGTCGACACAGTGATTGCCATTCTTGCCGGACTGGCAATTTTTCCGGCAGTTTTTGCCTTTAACATCCCTCCGATGTCCGGCGAGGGGCTTGTCTTCATGACGCTGCCCAATATTTTCGGGCAGATGAGCGGCGGCTATTTCTTTTCGATAATATTCTTTGTTTTGTTGACCGTTGCGGCGCTTACCTCAACCATTTCGCTGCTCGAAGTTATTGTCGCTTTTTTTGTTGAAGAACTGAAAATAAAACGTAAAGCGGCAACTTGGATTTCTGCAATACTGGTTTCAATTCTGGGTATCGTAGCCACGCTTTCGTGGGGAACTTTGAAAGGAGTGAAAATATTCGGGAAAATGATTTTCGATTTTCTCGATTACACATCGGCAAATATCCTGCTGCCGCTTGGCGGTTTCTTCATTGTTTTGTTTGTGGCGTGGTTTTTTGGCCGCGATAAAGTAGAAGCCGAATTGACAAACAATGGCAAACTCAAGTCGAAATTACTCCTCTTTTTCTATTTTGCCATACGGTTTCTCGCCCCGCTTTGCATCGCCTTTATCTTTCTGAACGGCATAGGATTATTGCGGTTTTGAGAATAAAAATGCGCAGGTTGCGCTTTCCGGCATCATTACCGGGGTGCAGATACTCGAATAACATATTATTTGAAAATATAAATATGTTATCTAACTTGCACGGATTGCAGACAACGATGATTGAAAATGAACAAAGACGGATTTAAAAAGCTCATCAACGATTATTTTCGGTTCAATAAAGCGGAGAGGCGAGGCTACACGGCGTTGTCTGTGATTCTGTTTTTTGTTATGGCGTTAAATCTGTTAGCCGACAAAATCAACTTTTCGAAATCTCCCGATTTCACGGAAGTAAAACTTATGATAGCAAAACTCGAAGCCGAAGAACATGAGGCCGCTGCCGGAAAACATCAGCACCTTTTTGCTTTCGACCCCAATACAATTGATGCTGAAACTTTGGACACATTAGCTTTGCCGTTGAGTATCAAGAATAATCTGATTCGTTATCGCGACAGAGGCGGAAAATTCCGAAACCGCGAAGATCTCAGGAAACTCTACGGGATGACCGACAGCATTTATGCCGCCATCTATCCGTTTGTTGAGTTGGCGGTAGCGGGCGAACCTGCCGTTGCAACGAGGTCAAAAGAAAATATTGCCGAAAGAAGCCATTTCCTTTTTGATCCGAACAATGCAACGGACGAAGAATTGAGAAAGCTGGGATTCAGCGAGCAACAACTAAAAAACCTGACGACCTATCGCGACAAAGGCGGAAAATTTAGGAAAAAAGAAGATCTTGCACGCATCTACGGAATCGACGAACGATTTTACAGCGAACTCGAACCTTGGATTTCCATAGCTCCGGAAGAAACACCGCAAAGCGCAAAGGCGGCGGTCGACGTTGCTAAGCAAATAGCAGAAATTGAGATCAATACAG
>WRIQ01000034.1 GCA_009782655.1 Prolixibacteraceae bacterium | reverse complement strand
GTGAAATTGGCGACATAAAAACCGACATAGAAGGGCGTACCAACAACATACGGAGGGCTCAGGTGAGCCTAAGCCAGTCGAGTTCGGGTTCGGGCGCGATGAACATGAGCGGTGCCAGTTCGTTCAGCCGCATGATGGGAATCGGCACCAATCAGGAACGCGTGGTAATAAAAGGACAGGATTTTCAGGTTATGCAGGGCGTTGCCGAAGACCTTCGCTATTTCTTCGAAAATCTCGAATCGGTGCGAAGCGTCAATGTCAGCGTGGGAACAAACCGCCCCGAAGTTCATCTGTATTTCAAGCCTTTGGTGATGACTCAACTCAACGTGTCGTTGAACAATGTTGCCCGCGAACTCGGCTCGTTCAGCAGTCAAATCAATTCGGGAGTCAGGTTCAAACAAGGTACCGAAGAGTATGACATTGTATTGAAGGAAAAAGACGCTAAAGAGAAAAGAGACAAAACCATCGATGATTTACGCAGTTTGAAAATCAGCAACAACGCAGGCGCGGTTTACGAGTTGACCGACATCGCCGACGTTATATACGGCCGTGGGAAGGCCAGCATCACCCGTGTCAATCAAGAAAAACAGATTGTTCTCAACTACCGGTTTGTGTCGGATGCCGAGCAATCGAAAGATTTACTGGAGGCCTACCGCCTCGAGATTGACGAAATTGTGGCGGCCTACAACCTGCCTGCCGGCGTTGCCACACAGGTTGTCCACGAAGAAGACAAATTTGAGGATTTCTATTTTCTGTTTGCTGCTGCTTTTATTCTGATTTTGATGATTCTGGCTACCGTTTTCGAATCTGTCAGCACGCCTTTCGTATTGATGTTTTCCATACCGTTGGCGGCCGTGGGTTCATTTCTGGCGCTGATATTCACAGGGAACAGTTTGTTCAACGCCAACACGCTGATGGGCTTTCTTATCTTGCTTGGCGTCGTGGTCAACAACGGAATCATATTGATAGACTATACCAACATACTCCGAAAGCGCGGATACAACAAATACCGCGCCCTCATGGAATCCGGTTTATCGCGTGTGCGGCCGATACTCATCACTTCTATTACGACCATTGTGGCGCTGTTGCCGCTGGCAATGGGGCAAGACGAATATGTTGGCGCCATCGGTGCACCGTTTGCCATCACCGTCATTGGTGGACTGGCGTTCAGCACTATATTGACGCTCATTTTCATACCCACACTTTATGCTGGCCTCGAAAACGCACTCGCATGGATGAAAATCCTGTCGTGGAAAGTTAAAGTTGCCCATCTGGTTTTATTCGCCGCCGCCGCGTGGTATATCTATGCGAAAGTCGACAGTTTCCTTTGGCAATTGTTGCTATTCATGCTCGCCATCATCATCATCCCGGGAGCAACTTGGTTTATCCAGACAAGCCTCCGGATGGCGCGAGAAAAATTAATAGACGAAAATGAATCCATTCGGATAACTGTTCGTAAACTGGTCAAAGTATACGGACGCGACTCGCGCTTCCAACGCGAATGGAAATCGGGGCTCAAAATCAGGGAACGTGCCGGCCTCACGCGGGAATACACCCGTTTACGCGATTTCAGCGATCTGGTTTGGCAACTTCCGCTGTTCGGATTCCTCACATGGTTTACATTCTTTTACCTCAAAGGATCTTTCTGGATGCTGCTGTTTGCAGTGGTGCTGTGGTTCTTCCTCTTCGCCTTGTGGAAACCCTTTGAAGCGCTGATTCTCAATCGGTATAAAAAAACGAAAAAACCATTACTGCTGAAACTCAGGAAGATTTGTTATAATTTGATTTTATGGGCGGTGCCGTTAATTTTTGTTTTCATCTTCAGCAGAAAATGGGACAACGGCAGCATGGTTATCTTAATTGGCATTTTGTGGTATTTGTTGTTGTTGATATATGCTTCTTCGGAATATGTACACAACAAGAATATTAATGTTGACCGCATTTCGGGGCGTTTTGGGAAGCTGCGGCGCCAATATTTCAGATTGGTGAAACAGATTCCCGTTATCGGAAAACGGAAGAAACCGTTTAAGGCGCTGGCCGGCGTTTCCATGGAGATAAAAACCGGAATGATAGGGCTTCTTGGCCCCAACGGCGCCGGAAAATCGACCATGATGCGCATCATTTGCGGTATTTTCGAACAGAGCTACGGCAAGATTTACATCAACGGCCTTGATACACAGAAACACCGCGAAGAGCTTCAGGGACTGATTGGTTACCTGCCGCAGGAATTTGGCAGTTATGAAAACATGTCGGCATGGGAATTTCTCGATTACCAAGCCATCCTGAAAGGCGTTAAAAGCGCAAAAATACGCGCCGAACGCATTGAATATGTTCTGAAAGCCGTGCATATGTACGACCGCCGCGAAGACAACATAGGCTCGTTCTCGGGTGGCATGAAGCAACGTATCGGCATCGCACAGATATTGCTCAATCTGCCGCGCATCCTGGTTGTCGACGAGCCCACTGCCGGCCTCGACCCGCGCGAGCGCATCCGCTTCCGCAACCTGCTGGTGGAACTAAGCCGCGGCAGGATTGTAATTTTCTCAACCCACATCATCGAAGACATATCCAGCTCTTGCAATCAGGTTGCTGTCATCAACCGCGGACAGTTGAAATATTTCGGCGTACCTACCAACATGGTACAAATGGGCGAAGGCCATGTATGGCAATTCTCGCTCACCACCGCCGAATTTGAACAATTCTCAAACAAGCAGATGATTACCAATCACATGCGCGATGGCGAAATGATTAAGATCAGGGCGGTGGCCAAAGAAAAACCAACGCCCGACGCTGTTAATGTTTCGCCCCATCTGGAAGACGCCTATTTATGTTTGCTGAGAGATATTAGTTGAGTAATTTGATATTTAAAACA
Organism: Prolixibacteraceae bacterium; assembly: GCA_009782655.1. The sequence goes on along the minus strand of WRIQ01000034.1, from coordinate 6,128 downwards.
TCCTGAAATGAAATTTTTTAGTCGCAATAGTTTTATCAATTTATTCCGGACAATCCGGTATAATTTCAAGATAATATTTGCAGGGAAGTTCATCTGGTTTCTGTTGGCGTCGTTTCTTTTTTACCTGTTTTTTGCCGTCATGTCTATCTACGAAGGAAAGGCGATAGGCGAAGGGAGTATATACGGCCTTTTGCTTTTCCCGGGTATCCTGCTTATATTTTATCCTTCGGTTTTCGGCATTCAGAACGACGAAGACGCCCGCATCCTCGAAATTCTTTTCGGGATTCCCAACTACCGTTACAAAGTGTGGCTGGTTCGGCTCCTGATGATTTACGTTCAGGTATTTCTGATATTGATATTATATGGTTTTGTGTCGTCGTTTTTGCTCTATACCGTTAATCCCTTAGAAATGGCGGTTCAACTCATGTTTCCCATCGTTTTCATGGGAAGCATGGCTTTTATGTTTTCAACGCTTATCAAAAACGGAAACGGAACCGCCGTTATCATGATTCTTATAGGCATTGCTTTGCTGATACTCTCCGAAGCGCTTTCGCGGACACAGTGGGATATTTTCCTTAACCCGATGGAGCTGCCAAACAATTTCAACCCGATAATCTGGAACAGCATTGTTACGAAGAACAGGATTTTCCTTGGAACAGGAATCATCGTTTTCATGCTCTACGGGCTCTACAATCTGCAAAACCGGGAAAAATTTGTATAAAAGGGCTATTAGATTTCCAGCATACGCCGAATCGGGACTATTGCTTTTTCAATAATTTCGGGAGCGATAGTTATTTCGGGTTGCTCATATTTCATGCAGAGGTAAAGTTTTTCGAGCGTGTTGAGTTTCATGTAGGCGCAGTCGTCGCAGCCGCAGGTGGAGTCTACCGAGGGCGCCGGGATGAATGTCTTCCCGGGGTTTTCCTTCCGCATCTGATGAAAAATCCCGCTTTCGGTCGCTACTATGAACCTTTTTTTCCGGCTTTTCCCGACATAAGCGAGCAACGCCGTAGTGGAACCCACAAATTCGGCCAGAACAAGCACCGGCGCTTCACATTCGGGATGGGCGATGAAACTGGCGTCGGGATATTGATTCATCAGTTTCAGAATGCCTTCTACCGAATATTTCTCGTGAACGATGCACGAGCCATTCCACAAAACCATCTGCCGTCCGGTGAGTGTGTTTATGTAGTTTCCTAAATTTTTGTCGGGAGCGAAGATGAGCGGTTGCTCCTTTGGAAAACTCTCAACAATTTTCAACGCATTGGCCGATGTGCAAATAATATCCGACATAGTTTTCAGCTCGGCCGTGCAATTGATATACGAAATCACTTTGTGGTCGGGATGTTGCGCTTTGAATTTCATGAAATCTCCGGCATTCACCGAATCGGCTAACGAACAGCCCGCTTTCAAATCGGGGACGATCACTTTTTTCGAAGGATTGATGATTTTGGCCGTTTCGCCCATGAAGTGAACGCCTACAAAGACAATAATTTCGGCGCCAGTTTCGGAAGCTGTATGCGAAAGGCCCAGACTGTCGCCCACAAAATCGGCGATGTCCTGAAGCGCCCCCCTCACATAATAGTGGCTTAAGATTGCAGCATTCTTTTCTTTGCGCAGACGGTTAATCTCCTCAATAATATTGACGTCAGGGCTAATGACTTCGTCGACGAATCCATTTTCTTCAAGCGTTTTGTGTAGAGTTTCCATGAATATATTTTACTAATTTGACCGCAAAAGTACAAAATTGGAAATTATGGTTGTCTAAAAAAGCTCTCCGCGAAAAAGAAAGCGAAAATACATGCTAAAATAAACTTTGAAGTGCAAAAACGGCTGTCAGTTCCCGTCCGTCCCGCAGAACTTTCATTTTTATCTTTTTCTTTTCGCGGCTTTGTATCATGATATTTATATCGTTCAGCGATATGGAACTATGGTGATTGTTGTTGATGGTTATAATCTGGTCGTCCCTGCGAAGTCCGGCAAGATGCGCGGGCGATCCTTCGCGAATATTGGAAATGGTGTAAATGGGAAAGCCCGGCATGGGGTTTTCAATTTCCATTCCGCTCATGTTGTAGTTGAAATTATCGTTCACCATCGATGTTGGCGACAAAGTGAGTCGTGCATTTCGATAGTCGAAAGTTAAGATAAAACGCCGTAATATTTCGGCGCCCAGCGTTCCATTCCTGTCCGACTGCTCGATAAGCTGATCTATCACTTCGCTGTCGGGAAAAGTCGCAATGGGATTGGACATCACCAGCGGGCCTACCCACAGGGCTTCTATGCGGGCTTTTTTTCCATACAGGTCGCCGATGAGGCTTTTCCCCAGAAATGTTTCTATGTGGCGTGGAGGAAGTTTTATCCTTTCGTCCGATTTTTCGGAGAGCCACAGCGCATCGCTTGCGCCCGTATCGACCAAAAGTTTCACGGGAACTTTCTGGTTATCTTCTAACCTGATGTTGATGTTGACAAACGGTTTTCCAGCTTCGAAATAGAGCGGCAGCGAAATATCCCTCTTCGTATAGCGATGTTTATAATGCTCGTGGCGATAGAGCGTGAGGTGTTTGTGGGAGTAATCGATTTTGACGATGTAATCTTTAAAAAGGTTCAGGCCGATGAGCCCGTGAACAGGCATTCCCATAACTTTCGAAATCTGGAATCGGTCGTCAATAATCATACGTATGGCCTGGTTTTGCACCACCATATTTTTCACCCGAATGATATTCCCCGACGAAAGGTAGACGGTAACCTTTTCGCCGGAGGCAAGTCCGGGCATCTTAACGGGAATAAGATAATTGAGGTTCAAATTGTTTACAAATGGAAGTTCGGTAATGAGCGGTACGCTAACACCTGTATCGAGGATGAAATTCAGTGTATCGGAATCGTTGATGGTCAACGGCATAATAATCAGGTTGTTGACCAATTTGAAAGGAATTGTTATGGATTTTTTCCGAATATTTTCGAACAGGAATCCCTGCACTTCGACCGACTCATACGTCTGTTCCATTTTCAGACTTTCGTTCAGCGGAACATATTCCCTGATATTCATAATATTATTTTCCACCTCAAAAATGAGGTTGAAATCTTTCATCAGCTTGTCCAGCACATATTTAATTGGTTTGTCGGAAATGTTCAGACTGATGTTTTTTTCTTCGGCCAGCTTGGAGTTATAGGAATAATCCAGATTCAGGAATTCGCAGATGTTTCGGATGAAATCGGCCATCGGCTCGTTTTCGCAACGGATGGTGATATTTCGATTGAGGTCGATGCCGCTCGCGGTTTTTTCCTGCGCAATTCCCTGCGGCGATGCAGCAAGCGCTGTTATGAAAACGAAACAAAACACGCGCATGTATTTCAGGGATTGATTTATAAAGTTCATAGGGCCTTCTTTTTAGTGTTTTTTCTTGTTCCCGAATTAATTTTTGCGCTTTTACCAAGACGAAACGCAAGATATTTCTTCCCGAAAACCCATAAAAATACACAATTTGCAGGAAATCTCAAAAAATTTGCAAAAAAAATGAAAACCCAAAATCGGACGATGTGCTTTTTATGAAAATATTATTACTTTTGTCGTGCATTTACGCCCAGGTGGCGGAATTGGTAGACGCGCTGGACTCAAAATCCAGTAATGGCAACATTGTGCGGGTTCGAGTCCCGCCCTGGGCACCCGGAGAGCCGCTTGAATTATCAGGCGGCTTTCTTTAATTCAGGGATTCAAGATTTTCTGCGCCGATGCCCTGTCTTTTCTCAACTGTACAATCAACGCCCCCTTGTCAGGGAATTGCTGTTCATTCCTGATTTTTTCGAAAAATGTCAACTTCACTTCTCTGCCGTACAGGTCGCCGTCGAAATCGAACATATTTACTTCTATGCTTCTGTGATCAGCATTTTTGTTGAATGTGGGCCTTGTACCGATGTTGAGCATTCCCTGATAAGTTTTTCCGGAGGTTTCGATTTCAACAGCGTAAACGCCGAATCCGGGAATCAGTTTGTTTATGTCGGACGATTCGATATTGGCTGTGGGGAATCCCATGGTGCGTCCTATTTTTGCGCCGCCGATCACCGTTCCGTGCAGCATGTATCGATATCCCAACAGTTTGTTTCCTGACAGGATATTTCCCGTTTCGATGGCATTTCTGATTTGCGTGGAACTGACATTCACGCGGTCAACCAGAAAAACATCCAGCTTTTCGACCGCAAAGCCCAACGACGCCGAAAGATTTTGAATATCGTCGAAGCCTCCGAGGCGTCCGGCGCCGAATCGATGGTCGTACCCGACAACCAGACAATCGGTTTTCAGTTTTTCCACAAGAATATCCTTTGCAAAATCGGAATAAGCCATTTGGGCGAAAGTGTGCGTAAAAGGGAAAACGATGAGATGGTCGACGCCGGTTTTTTCCAGCAATTCAATTTTTTCGTCGAGTGTTGTGAGCAGCCTCAGGTTGTTTTCGCCGGGCGACAGCACCAACCGCGGATGCGGTTTGAAAGTGAAAACAACGGTTTCGCCGCTGGTTTGCGCGGCAATATTTTTCAGCCTGTCCAAAACCTTGTGATGCCCCAGATGCACACCGTCGAAAGTGCCGATGGTAACAACAGGCTTGACAGCTTGAAATTCTGATATGTTATAATAAATTTTCACTGCATGAAAAACATAAAGCAAAAGTATAAAATAATTATCTTCGCGGCGGAATAAATATCAGGCAGGTTTAACATTACAATCTGAATAGAACATATGATGAACAAAAGGTTTTTTATATTCGTCGGCATTCTGCTGTTTATACTGTCAGGATGCCGCAAGAACCCGAATATCATTGAAATTTCGGGAAAGATAACCAACGCAGAGGGGAAGATGATTTATCTGGAGGAACTTTTGGTTGCCAATCTTCGTCCTGTCGATTCGGCGAAAATTAACAAAAACGGAGAGTTCAGGCTTCGCCAGAAAGTGGAAATGCCCACATTTTTTTTGCTGAAACTTTCGGATAACAATTTCGTCACATTGCTTCTTGATACGGCCGAAACAGTCAACATACGTGCCGACGCTTTGAATTTTTCCCGCGAATACCTCGTCGAAGGTTCGCCCGGTTCCGAGTTGGTGTACGAATTGAACACACACCTAAGCAAAACGAAACACAGGCTCGATTCTATTTCGACTTTTGTTGCAATTTTTTCCGGTTCGGATGATTACGGCTCCATCCAAGAGCAATCGAGGGAGGCTGCTGCCGAAATCATCGCCGGCCAAATCGAATACTCGACAAACTTCGTCAATACACATCCGTTTTCAATGGCGAGCGTTTTAGCGCTTTACCAGAAATTCGACGACGAAAATTATGTGATCCAAGATTTGCAGGCGCTGAAAACGGCTGCCTCGGCGCTCAACTCGTTTTATCCCAATTCCGACCATGTGAAAGCATTGTATAACAATGCTCTGCAATTGTTGCAGCGCGAGCGGGACATGAAATTGAACAAGTTAGTTGAAGAGGCCGGCGTGAACACTCCCGAAATTATCCTGCCCAACCCTGACGGTCAGGAAATTGCTCTGTCGTCGTTGCTGGGCAAATATGTACTGGTACATTTCTGGTCGGCGGTGGATCAAAATTCGAGAATCTTAAATTCAGCGCTGGTTGAGGCTTATGACAAATATAAAAGAAAAGGTTTCGAAATTTATCAGGTGAGCGTCGATAAAGACAGGGAACATTGGGTTAATGCAATTAAAACCGACCGCCTGACATGGACGAACGTGGGTGATATGCAAGGCAGTATAAGCGCGGTGATGCACTACAACATTCAGTCAGTGCCGTACAACTACCTGCTCGACCCCGAAGGAGTGATAATCGCACAAAATTTGGCGGGGCCGATGCTGGATAAGACGTTGTCGTCTGTCTATAAATAGTCCAACAGGGAAAAGGCGCAAGCAGCGCTGACATGCAAGGTGAAAATCATACAAAGTTTTGGGCAAGAAAAATAAAATATATTTCATTTCCGACACGCATCTTGGCGCCTCGTCACTTTCGAACAACAGCGAACGCGAAAAGCTTTTTGTGAAATGGCTCTCCGAGATACAAAATGATGCTTCGGAGATATTTCTTATGGGCGATATATTCGACTATTGGTTTGAATATAAGAAAGTTGTT
>WRIQ01000033.1 GCA_009782655.1 Prolixibacteraceae bacterium | reverse complement strand
GCCGGTTTCCTGATTTCGCATTAAATCAATCGAAATCGGCAGTCAATATCACAGTCGAAAAACAATTTGCTTTGTAGAATCTGTTCATTCCCAGCTTGGATTTAACAAATCGGATTCCCATCCGCAACATAGAGAGTTTCACAATCTCGGCAAAAGTTAATTCATGGTTTTTGAACCCGCTTTCGTGAGCAACCTTTGCCAAAGTGTAGGGCGTGAACCAATATCGATGATCCGTATTGATATACTCAATATTTTTTTTCGTATATTTTGCACTGAACAGATTTAAAATATTGGGCGCTGTGATAATAATCCGCCGCGCTTTTCCATTGAATTTTTTCCTGATTGCCTGTAGAAATTCCACAGGATTATTTACATGTTCTATCAACTCGCCAAGAATAACATAATCCCATGGTTCATCGTCTTCAAAATCGATATCGTCGGTCAAAATATTTATGCAATATAAATTGCTGATATGTAGATTGTTAGACATATATTTAATGGCTTCCTGATTTATATCGACGCCGATACATTTCTCCGTATTTTCAATCAACAGTTTATGCAGCCATTTGTTTTTCTTTATTTTTTCTTCGATAAGCGGCAGATGGTCGGCGCACCCAATATGTATAACCCGTTTGTTTCTGGTTATCGATACTACTTTCTCAACGCGGTTCAGGTCTTCAAATTTTGTTGGCGAAAACGGAATCTTCAAAGCAGGCGAAAATTCCTCTCCTCCGATATACTGATTTATTTCCGAAATAAATTTCATATAATTTCTTTATCGATTTTTAAATACGGTATAATATTTTGTATGCCGGATTTTTCGAAAAAGTTTATTTCTCCAAAAAATCCTTCACAATTTCTTCTGCTTCGGCCAATGTATTTTCGAGTACGTCGTTGATGAGGATCACATCAAATTCAGGGGTGAAAGAGAGTTCGTATTCGGCTTTGGCGATACGCGAATCTATTTTCTCTTCGCTTTCGGTGCATCGGGCAACCAACCGCTGCCGAAGCGCTTCGATGGACGGCGGCATTATAAAAACGGCTAAAGCCTGCTCCGCGAATTTATTTTTAACATTCACGCCGCCAACCACATCCAAGTCGAAAATCACGGTTTTCCCCGTTCCCCAGATTCTTTCCACTTCGCTTTTGTAGGTGCCGTAGAATGAGCCCTGATACACCTCTTCCCACTCCACAAAGGCGTTCTCTTCAATTTTACGCTCGAATGTTTCCCTTGATACAAAGTAGTAATCTTTCCCGTCGATTTCGTCGGGGCGCGGCGCTCTGCTGGTTGCCGAAATGGAAAAGCGAAGATTCAGGGGCAACGACAGCAGATGCTTGACAATGGTCGTTTTCCCTGAACCCGAAGGAGCCGAAAAAATAATTGCCTTGTTTGCAGCCATCGTCATAAAACGTTTAAAATCTGCTCTTTTATTTTCTCGAGCGAATCTTTCATATGCACAACAATGTGTTGTATGTTGCTTTCGTTGGCTTTAGAGCCGAGGGTGTTTATTTCGCGGCCTATTTCCTGCGCAATGAACGACAATTTTTTGCCGTTGGCTTCACGCTCATCCATCGTTTTTTTGAAATAGTTACAATGGTTAACTAACCTGACTTTCTCTTCGTTGAAATCGAGGCGTTCGAGATAAAAAATCAGCTCCTGTTCAAAACGGGTAGCGTCAATATTACCGTTCATTTTCAAGCTTTCCAACGCTTCGGATAAACGCGTTCTGACATTTTCAATGCGTTGTTGTTCAAATGGTTCCAGTTCTTTTTTTAATCTCAATATATTGTCGACATTTTCCAACAAATCGGTTCTCAGTGCGGCGCCTTCCTGCGTTCTGAATTCGTCGACCTGCCGAAGTGCGGTATGCAAGGCAACGTACAACTTTCCCCACTCTTTTTCGTCGAGCTGTTCGTATTGTATTTTTATCGTATCAGGGAAACGCATTACCATTTGCAGCGTACATTCATTAACTGGTACTTCCAAATCGTCGCTGATGTGCGACATGGTATCGAAATAATTCTTCACCACTTTTTCGTTGATGATGGCGTTGCCGGTTTCGCCCAAATTTTCGACAAAAATACTCAGGTCGATTTTCCCGCGCACCAATTTCTCGCTTATATCGCGGCGGATTTCAATCTCCTTTTCGCGATAGAGCTGCGGAATGCGTGCATTGATATCGGTCTGCTTGCTGTTCAGCGACTTAATCTCAATGGTGATTTTTTTGTTGTTTATTTCGAATTCGGATTTTCCGAAGCCGGTCATCGATTTTATCATATCCGTACTTTTCCACAAAAGTAATCATGAAAAGTAAACATTTGGCATTTTAAATGAAAAAACCGCCTTTTTGCATATCTGCGCTGGCTCCGGCCGCCGGTACGACGCTGTTTGGAAAGTCAAAACAAGAAGTAAACAGAAGGTAAAATAACAAACAGGACAAAATGTCGTTAAATTTTACTCAATACGTGTCAATTTGTCTTAAAAAATGATTTTTTTCTCCCAATAACGCTTTTCTATCGGTTGGAATAGGGTTTGTAATCAACGACACTGTAAAACAATATTCAGAAAAAGAAAAAATTAAATTTAGTATTAGGAGGAAATAAAATGAATGTAGTTAGATTTCAAAACGCAGGTTATCCTGTCAGCAAAAGTTTGGTTGACGACCTTTACAAATCGTTTTTTGTGAACGACAGGCACGCTGGAAGATGCAAGCATATTCCGGCAAATTTGATGGAAAGTGAGAATGATTTCAGGATTGAACTGGCAGTTCCCGGATTTTCAAAAGAAGATGTGAAAATCAGTTTTCATGGTGATGTTTTGGTCATCAAATCGGATAAAGAAGTGAAGGAAATGGAAGGGGTGAATTATTTGCGCAAAGATTTTGTGCCGGCCGGTTTCAAAAAGAAATTCATTCTGAATGAGCAGGTTGACACTGAAAAGATTTCGGCGGCTTTCAACAACGGGATTCTCGAAATTGTGTTGCCCAAAAAGATGAAGGAACCCGAAAAAAGTGCAGTAGAGATTGAAATAAAGTAAAAGGTAATTTGCTGATTTTTAGTGTGGAATGCGGAACTTATTTAAGTTTCGCATTCTTTTTTAACGGCATTTCGAAGGCCACTAAAACCATATTTGGGAAAGGTCTTATTTTATTGGGGTATCTTCTTTCTATGATTGCTTTTCTTTCCGTTTTTCTTCGGCTGTTTTAAATTCACCATTTACAAAATCCGTGAAATCGGAAATTATTTGGAAAATCTGCATTTCGCTTGACGACAAGTCGCTGATGTTTGCAACCCATGCTACAACCACTTTATTTTCGGGATGCATATACAATATTGCCGTGCCACCGGTTGTATTTCCCCTGCTCATAAAAAAACGCTCATTGTTGAGGTTGGTTTCATAAAAAAGGCCGTTGGCAATTTCCATGTTATAATCATTCATCACGGGAATTTCAAGCATTTCCTTTCTTACTTTCGGGGGCAGCGCCGAATCAAATAATAATGCATTTCCCATTTTCACCAAATCTTCGGCCGTCGAAAGATATCCTTCTGCAGGCAGCTTGTCGCGAAAGTCACGAAAGGGGGCGTTGATAACTTGCGCAATTATATCGCGGTCGAAAAAGTTGGAGCGCCCTTTTATGGTTACCAGCGGATTGTCGGGAACCGTATTTTTCATTTTCAGCGTGTCGAGCAACCATTTGTTCATCACCTTGGCGAAGGATTCACCCGCGGCTTTCTGCATAACCATACCCAACAGGTTGGTATTGCTGATGGAATGATATTGATACATTCCCGGCATGAAAAGCAAAGAGTCGGCAAATATTTTTTCTGTTTCCTGTTCCAGACCCTGCGAGTATGTATTTGAAAAATCTGCATTTGGCTGGCGTATTCCGGAGGTATGCATCAGCAGATTCTGCAGCGTAACAGGATATTCTTTCTCCGGAAATTCGGGATAGTAGCGTTGTACCGTTTCGTTCAGGTCGAGAATGTGGGCGTGCGCCATGTTGCGGCATGCCAAAGCGGTCATAAGTTCTGAAACATAACCAACCCTGAATTTGGTTTCGCGGTTTGCCCTCGCTCCCAAATCCCTGCTGGCGAATCCTATTCCCTCCGACCAAACCAACTCGCCGTTGATGGAAACAGCGATGGCTCCGCCCGGAACCGAACCGCCCGATACATAAAAATAGATATTGCGCCGGGCTTCCTTAATTACTTTCACATATTTCTTGTCGTAATAAACGGTGTCGGCCGATTCCTTTTTTTGAGTGCAACCCCAACATCCAATGATGCAACATATCAACAAAATTCTGACAAAAAATTTACGTTCCATAATTAAATTGCTTATTATCAGTTGTTTTTAATATTCATATTTTTTGAATACACAATACCGAAATAAAGGTTTCAATCCTGAATTTTGCTGGCAAAAATAATAAAAATGGCGCATTCCGGCGACAGGAAAAAATAATTGATAGTTGAAAATTGAACGAAAAGCTCAAAAATACCTTTCCTGTATAAATCAACCGAAGATCGCGAGGCTTATATTCGGCAAGATTATGAAGAGTTTTGAGTGATCATTTTGGGCTGAAAACTACTTGATTTTCAGCCCAAAATGCTTATTATAAATCCGCAACCCTTTTAATCCTAAAACATGTTGCGCATTTTCTCAAAAAAAGATTTCTCGCCATCGCCGGGATTGTTTTGGAAATTTTCCGACTGCTGGAGTTTTTCCAATAGTTTCTTTTCTTCGGCCGATATTTTGGGAGGTATCCATATATGAACACTTACTATAATGTCGCCTTTGCGGTAGCTTTGAATTTCGGACAGTCCTTTACCTCTGAGACGCAGTCTTTTACCGGGTTGTGTGCCGGCGTCGATTTTCACTTTCACTTTGCCTTCGATAGTGGGTATTTCCACGGTTGTTCCCAGCGTGACCTGCGGAAACGACAAAAACAAATTATATATCAAGTCGTTGCCGTCGCGTATCAATTCGGGATGTTCTTCTTCGTGAATCAGTACCAGCAGGTCGCCATTCACGCCATTGCGCCGACCCAAATTGCCTTTCCCCGACATGTTGAGCTGCATACCTTCGCCTACGCCGGCAGGAATGGGGATGGTTATGATTTCTTCGTCGCGTACAACACCCTCGCCGGCGCAATGTGCACATTTATCAGTGATAAACTGTCCTTCGCCGTGGCAGCTCTGACACACCTGAGAGGTTTGCATTTGCCCCAAAATGGTGTTTGCAATTCGTGTAACCTGTCCGGTGCCGCGGCATGTGCTACAAGTGGAATGGGAGGAGCCGTTTTTTGCTCCCGAGCCGTTGCAATGCGAGCACAAGACATATTTCTTCATTTTGATTTTCTTTTCGGTTCCATGGGCGATTTCTTTCAGATTGAGGGTCACATTAACCCTTAAATCGGAACCTCTGCTCACGCGGCGACCGCCAGAATTTCCTCTGCCGAATCCGCCAAAATTGCTGAATCCGCCGCCGAAAGCATCGCCGAAAACGCTGCCGAACATTGAGAAAATGTCATCCATCGACATGCCGCCGCCGCTGAATCCGTTTGCTCCTCCCATACCTGCATGGCCAAACTGATCGTAACGGCTTTTTTTATCGGAATTGCTGAGAACTTCATAGGCTTCGGCAGCTTCTTTGAATTTCTCTTCGGCTTCCTTGTCGCCCGGATTTTTATCCGGATGGTGCTGAATGGCTTTTTTTCTGTAAGCTTTTTTAATTTCCTCTCCTGTAGCTGTTTTTGTAACTCCCAGAACTTCGTAATAATCTCTCTTCGTCATTTTTATATTGGGTTATTCACCTATTATAACTTTTGCGTAACGGATGACCTTATCGTTGAGCGTGTAGCCTTTTTGCACGACATCCACAACTTTGCCCGCCTTTTCCTTCTCATCAACGGAAATTTTGGTAATGGCTTCGTGAAGGTCGACATCAAAATCCTCTCCCAATGCGTCAATTTCCATCACATGGTTTTGTTTCAGAAAATCTTTGAATTTACTGAAAATTAGTATGATGCCTATTTTTGCAGGATCGTCGGCAGCCACTTCTTTCATAGAATCAATGGCGCGTTCAAAATCATCGATAATGGGCAAAATATTAATTAATACCGACTCGCCGCCCGACTTAATTAGTTCCGCTTTTTCCTTTAAAGTGCGTTTCCTAAAGTTGTCAAACTCTGCCTGAAGCCGCAAATGTTTGTCGGTCATTTCTTCTATTTTCACTTCCAGTTCGTCTATTTTTCCGGCATTCTCTTCTGCCAGTTCTTCCGAATCGCAGTCGGTTACGAGAGTTTCTTCCGTATTGAATTCATGAATAGGGGATTGTTCTTCCTGATTTTCTGTGCGTTTATGCTTTTTTTCTCTCATGTCTAACCTGTTAAAATTAACTTTCGCGTTTAGTCAAAAACATTGCCATTCTTCAAAAAAAGACAAATTGACATCTTTTAAGAAAAATAAATGTCAATTTGTTATCCGACGGTGTGAGCTGTGTTACTGAAAAAAGTTTTCACAGCTTGTTGGATTCTTTTCAGCCCGAAAGCCATTTATCCTTTTCAACTTCATTGGGGCCTTTTAATCTATTCTATTTCAGTAGTTTCTCTAATGCGGCTTCCAGCGTCGGCCCTTTGAGGTCGCGGGCGACGATGATCCCTTTGTCATTGATAAGGAAGTTGGCAGGAATGGAGCGCACGCCATAGGTTAGGGCATGCGCCGATTGCCAGTATTTCAGGTCGCTCACATGGTATGGCCACTTCAGCTTATCGGCTTCGATGCCACTTTTCCACATATCGGCGTTTTGATCCAGCGAGACGCTGAATATTTCAAAACCTTTTCCGTTCAGAAATTTTTTTTTGTTGAATTTTTCATAAGCGGCAACTATGTTGGGATTCTCCTTGCGGCATGGGCCACACCACGTAGCCCAAAAATCTATCAGCACAAGTTTGCCTTTCAGCGACGACAGCTTGAGTGTTTTTCCGTCGGGCGATTTTCCTACAATTTCGGGCGCTTTGTTCCCGACGCGTGTACCAACGCTTTGTGCCGATGAAATAACGGTGAGAAAAGCTAAAAAAACTGTCAGGACAAAAATCTTTTTCATGGATAGTGTTTTTTGAATCAGGTTTTTATAAAAATTTATTTACGACTTATTTTTGCTCCGGCGTTGTTGAGGCGCAGGTCTACATTTTCGTAGCCGCGGTCTATTTGGTCTACATTTTCGATGATGCTGGTTCCTTTTGCCGACATGGCCGCAATGAGCAGCGCTATTCCGGCGCGAATATCGGGGGAGGTCATTTTTGTGGCTTTCAGCCTGTGTTGCCTGTCCAGCCCTATTACCGTGGCGCGGTGTGGATCGCAAAGAATGATTTGCGCGCCCATATCAATCAGTTTATCAACGAAAAACAGGCGGCTTTCGAACATTTTCTGGTGAATGAGAACACTGCCTTTTGCTTGCGTGGCTACTACTAAAAAAACGCTCAGCAGGTCGGGGGTGAGTCCCGGCCATGGGGCATCGGCGATGGTCATTATTGAGCCGTCGATGTAGCTTTCTATTTCGTAGTGTTCGTTGGCGGGGACGAAAAGATCGCCGCCGCGGGTTTCTATCTCGATGCCCAGCCGTTGGAAGCTGGCGGGAATGATTCCCAGATGTTCAGTTCCCACATTTGAAATGGTTATCTCCGAAGCTGTCATGGCGGCCAAGCCGATGAAGCTGCCGATTTCGATCATGTCGGGTAGCACGGTGTGCGTACATCCGTTCAGCGATGTTACGCCGTTTATGGTCAGCAAGTTGGAACCGATGCCGCTGATTTGTGCGCCCATGGAAACCAACATCTTGCACAACTGTTGCAAATAAGGCTCGCAGGCGGCGTTGTAAATGGTGGTAACGCCGTCGGCCAAAACGGCTGCCATTACTATGTTGGCAGTTCCTGTCACCGATGCTTCGTCGAGAAGCATGTAGGCGCCCTTCAGTTTTTCGGCTTTTACGCTGAAATATTTCTTTTCGGCGTCGTATTCGAATATGGCTCCCAGTTTCTCGAAGCCATAAAAGTGGGTGTCCACGCGTCGGCGCCCGATTTTGTCGCCGCCGGGTTTCGATATATATCCCACGCCGAGACGTGCTAACAGCGGCCCTATTATCATGATGGAACCCCGCAAACTCGCCGATTTTACATAAAACTCGCGCGATTTCAACTTGTCGGGATGGATATGGGTGGCGTTGAAACGGTAAACGCCTTTCGATTCGCGGACAACGTCAACACCGATGATTTTCAGCAGTTCAAGTAGCATCAGCACATCAACAATTTCGGGGATGTTCCGGATAACGACATCCTTGTTGGTGAGCAGTGTGGCGCAGATGACCTGCAAAGCTTCGTTTTTAGCGCCCTGCGGCTCTATAGCGCCGGACAGTTTATATCCTCCTTCGACAATAAAAGTGGTCATCGCGTTTAGATTTATTGTACAACAGAAAGTTCGTATTTCGTCCGCAACAGATGCGAACAAAGATGATTATCAATGTTGTTTTTTCTGAGAACTTCCTTTCTTCGACGGTTTTTGTTTTTGAAATTGCTGCTGTTGCTTTGGTGGTTGCACTTTCACGTTGGCCAGTTCAAATTCGGGAGTTTTTATGTCGCCGTCCGATAAGGTCATCAAGTCTTCGAAGATGATGGAGTCGTCCACAGAATCTTTATTCCATGTGAGATACGACTTTTTCATGTGCATGGCCAACTGGTATATCAGGATATCTTTTTCGGGACCGTCTTCAAATTCTTTGGCCTTGTCGAGCATCAACTCGATGGTCTTGCCGTAGTACCTGAACTTGATGTCTTTGTGCGGATAGGGTACTTTGTCGGGTTTTTCCGTCAGAATGTCGGGAGTTGGCGGCGTGTACGGATAATTAATATCTAATTTGAAATTGGACATGATGGCTAAATGATCCCACAGTTTGTGCTTAAAATCGGGCACATCGCGCAGGTAGGGATAGAGGTTGCCCATCACGTCGATAATGGTTTTGGCCGCTTTGTTGCGTATGTCCTTGTCCTCAATTTTCATTAGCAGGTTGACCATATTCTGCACATTCCTGCCATACTCTGGCAGCGCCAACTTTTCGCGGCTCGAATTGTAATCCTTTGATTCGAAGCTTTTTTTCATCTGCATATAATTTTGTTTTTAAATTTTACTTCTTTTGAGAGTTTCCTTATGCAAAGGTAGCGATTTGCTACGTAACTCCAACATATTCGGTCTAAATCTTTACAACAACCGGCTCGCCCGTGGCGGGGACGGCATGAATCTCCGGGTTTGATATGCTTTTCGAAATTTTTAAAGAGGGAGACGGCGGGGCAAAAACCAGCCCGCCATTGC
>WRIQ01000032.1 GCA_009782655.1 Prolixibacteraceae bacterium | reverse complement strand
TGCGGTTTTTATTCCGTTTTCGCGCACAAACCGGTAATCAATTTCACCCTGCATGTTCTGATGCCTGCCCACGACCACCGCTTTTTCGCTCTGCCAGAGAATAAAAAAATCGTCCACGCTGTTTTTCAGCAGATATTCCTCCGCCGAAAAACAGAAGAAAACATCGCGATTATGCAAAGACAGGCAAAACATGTTTTTTTCGACGAAGATAAATGTTAACTCATCAAATCGAGGGAAAAGCCGGAAATTTGCGCAGGGTTAATAACAATTATTCTATAATCAGCTATTTAGCATGAAGTTATCAACATTAATTTGTTAATCTTTTGAAAGTCGATTCGGCCGCAGAAGCCGTTATTTTTAGCTATATTTGTGCGAATTTTTAGCAAAGAATTATGACGGAACAATACGACGAAGGCTCCATACAAACCCTTGAATGGCAAGAACATATACGCCGCCGTCCGGGTATGTACATCGGCAAACTCGGCGATGGCTCGGCTGCCGACGACGGCATTTACGTCCTTCTGAAAGAAGTCATGGACAACTCCATCGATGAATTTATGATGGGCAACGGGAAAAAAATCGAGGTGTCTATCGAAGACGACAAGGTGATGGTTCGCGACTATGGCCGCGGGATTCCGCTGGGAAAACTGAACGACGTGGTTAGTAAAATGAATACCGGTGCAAAATACGACTCCAAAGTCTTCAAAAAGTCGGTGGGACTGAATGGCGTGGGCATCAAGGCGGTAAATGCCTTATCCATCGATTTCTCCATCAAATCCGTCCGCGAAGGCGAAATAAAAGAACTGCATTTCAGTCAGGGAAAAGAAACCGAAGATTGCCCGCTTGCACAAACCGGTTTGGAAAACGGAACCATTGTGTCATTCAAACCCGACGCATCCATTTTCAGAAATTATCACTACATCAACGACTATGTGGTGAGCATGATGAAGAACTACACTTTCCTGAATGCAGGTTTGGTAATCGACTACAACGGACAAAAATATTTCTCGCGCAACGGCTTACGCGACCTGCTCGAAGAAAATCTGGAAGAAGAGCCGCTCTACCCTATCATCCACCTGAAAGGCGAAGACATTGAAATTGCCATTACCCACGGCAACCAATATGGCGAGGATTATCATTCGTTCGTAAACGGACAGCACACCAGTCAGGGAGGTACTCATTTACAGACTTTTCGCGAGGCGCTGGTGAAAATCATCCGCGACTTTTACAAAAAAGATTTCGAGCCCAGCGACATCAGAGCTTCCATCATTGCCGCCATCAGCATTAAAGTTGAAGAACCGGTTTTCGAATCGCAGACAAAAACGAAACTTGGCTCGCGCGACATGGGCCCCGACGGCCCCACGGTGCGAACGTATATCACCAATTTTGTTCAAAAAGAATTGGATAACTACCTGCATAAAAATCATGAAACAGCAGAAATGCTGCTTCGCAGGATTCAGGAATCGGAACGCGAACGCAAAGCCATTTCGGGAATTAAAAAATTGGCAAAAGACAGAGCCAAAAAAGTCAACCTGCACAACCGCAAACTACGCGACTGCCGCATCCATTTCAACGATAACGACGAGCGCCGCGAAGAAACCAGCATTTTCATCACCGAGGGGGACTCGGCCAGCGGCTCCATCACAAAATCGCGCAATGTGGACATACAGGCGGTTTTCAGCCTGAAAGGCAAACCGCTGAACACATTTGGATTACATAAAAAAGTGGTGTACGAAAACGAAGAATTCAACCTGTTGCAGGCCGCCCTCAACATCGAAGAAGGCGTCGACGATTTGCGCTACGCCAAAGTGATTATCGCCACCGACGCCGACGTGGACGGAATGCATATCAGGCTATTGCTCATCACTTTTTTTCTACAGTTTTTCCCCGAGCTGATCCGGAAAAATCACGTTTACATTTTGCAAACACCGCTTTTCAGGGTTCGTAATAAAATACAAACCATATATTGCTACTCGGAGGAGGAAAAATTGGTCGCCATCGAAAAACTTCGGGGAAATCCCGAAATAACACGTTTCAAAGGATTGGGAGAAATATCGCCCGACGAGTTTAAAAATTTTATCGGCGAAAATATTCGTATTGAACCGGTTAAGATGAAAAAGCACGAATCGGTTACGCAGATGCTCGAATTTTATATGGGCAAAAATACGCCCGAACGACAGGATTTCATCATCGACAACCTTTACGTTGAAAAAGATGATGTTGCCTGATGCCCGAAAAATCACCGAATATGTTGGAAGAACAAGATAATATACAGGAAAACAAGCCGGAAACGGGAAGAGAAGAAATCACCTATCTGTCGGGCATGTACCGCGAATGGTTTCTTGATTATGCATCGTATGTGATTCTCGAACGCGCGGTGCCTTATGTGGTGGATGGACTGAAACCTGTTCAACGCCGCATTTTACATGCCATGCGCGAAATGGACGACGGGCGTTACAACAAAGTTGCCAACATCATCGGGCAAACCATGCAATACCACCCGCATGGCGACGCATCGATAGGCGATGCGCTGGTGCAACTGGGACAGAAAGACTTGCTGGTCGACACACAGGGAAACTGGGGGAACATCCTCACCGGCGACAGCGCGGCAGCATCCCGTTATATCGAAGCCCGCCTCTCGAAATTTGCACACGAAATTCTTTTCAATCCCAAAACCACCGAATGGAAACTCTCGTACGACGGGCGCAAAAAAGAGCCGGTGACACTTCCCGCCAAATTTCCTTTACTGCTTGTGCAGGGCGTAGAAGGAATTGCCGTGGGTTTGGCATCCAAAATCTTTCCCCATAATTTTGTGGAAGTTACCAACGCCGCCGTAGCCTACCTGAAAAACGAAGATTTTATCCTGTATCCCGATTTCCCCACCGGCGGCTCCATTGATGTAGCAAGATACAACGACGGATTGCGCGGCGGCGCTATAAAGGTGAGAGCGAAAATCGAAAAACGCGACAGCAAAACGCTGATTATCTCCGAAATCCCATACGGAAAAACCACAAGTTCCGTTATCGAATCGATCATCAAAGCCAACGAAAAAGGAAAAATAAAAATCCGCAAAATCGACGATAATACCGCCACAAATGTTGAAATTCTGGTGCATCTGTCGCCCGGCGTGTCGTCCGACAAAACCATCGACGCACTCTACGCATTCACCGATTGCGAAGTGCCGTTAAGCCCCAACTCCTGCATCATCGAAGACGATAAGCCCGCATTCATCGGTATTTTGGAGATTCTCAGAAAATCGGTGGATTCGACTTTGCAACTGCTGAAACTGGAACTCGAAATTCGCAAAAACGAACTGGAGGAAGCTTGGCACAACGCCTCGCTGGAAAAGATCTTCATCGAGGAGCGCATATACAAGGACAAAGGTTTTGAAGAAGCCGAAAACATGGACGCCGCCGTTAAACATATCGATACGCGCCTCGACCCGTGGAAACACAAACTGAATCGTGAAGTAACGCACGACGACATTATGCGCCTGATGGAAATAAAAATGGCCAGAATACTCAAATTCAATGCATTCAAAGCATCAGAACATTTGCTTGCCATTACGGAGGAAATCGCCGAGATCGTCGAAAAAATCAAAAACATTATTCCTTTCACCATCGAATGGTTCGAACGGCTGAAAACAAAATACGGCAAAGGACGCGAACGGCGTACCGAAATCAGAAATTTTGAAAACATTGTTGCTGCCAAAGTGGTGGTTGCCAACGAAAAACTATATATCGACCGCGAAGAAGGATTCATGGGCACCAGCCTCAAAAAAGCCGAATATGTGTGCGATTGCTCCGACATGGACGACATCATCCTCTTCCGCCGCGACGGTACCTACCTGATCACAAAAGTGAGTGAAAAAGCATTTATCGGCAAAAATATCATCCACCTTGATGTTTTCAGGAAAGACGACAACCGCACCATCTACAATTTGGTATACCGCGACGGGCAAACCGGATTTTCGTATATGAAACGATTTGCCGTTACGGGCGTCACCCGCGACAAGGAGTACAATATGACCATGGCCTCAAAAGGAACAAGAATCCTTTATTTTTCGCACAACCCCAATGGCGAAGCCGAAGTTATCCGCATCATCCTGAAACCCCGCGCCCGCCTCAAGAAAACGGTTTTCGAAGTAAACATGGGCGAATTGGGCATCAAAGGACGACAATCCATGGGAAATATCCTCACAAAATATGAGGTTCATAAAATTTCGCTCTTCGAAAAAGGAATCTCAACGCTCGGCGGACTGAAAATATGGTTCGATCAGGACGTGCGTCGACTGAATTCCGACAAACGCGGCGCTTTCTTAGGCGAGTTCTCCGGAGAAGACAAAATACTGGTTATCCATAAATTGGGAGAATACCAGCTATACAATTACGACGTAAGCCAGCATTTCGACGATAATATTTTGGTTATTGAAAAATTCGACCCAACAAAAATTCTTTCGGTTATCTATTACGACGATGAGCAGGAATTGTATTACGTAAAACGGTTCGAGGTTGAAGAGACTGTAAACAAGCGCATTGGGTTCGTTGGAGACAATCCGAGAAACAAGTTGGTGAGCATCACTTGGGTGCGCTATCCACGTTTCGAAATCGAATTTGGCGGCAAAAACAGCGACCGCCAAAACGAAATTATCGAAGTGGCCGAATTCATCGGCATAAAAAGTTGGAAAGCCAGGGGAAAACGGCTCACCAATTTCAGTGTGGAAAATATCCGCGAACTGGAGCCGACAGTGAAAGACGAACACGATACAACTCCGCCCGTAGCCGCCGATGAAGAAGTTGATAAACCGCAGGACCCCGACGATATTCCTTTCGAAATTAATCGCCCCGATGCTGAAGACGCCAACCAAATGACACTTTTCTGACATGCGCATCTATCTGCTTGGATACATGGGAAGCGGAAAGTCGACTTTCGGCAGGATGCTGGCCAAAGCGCTTAATCTTTCGTATATCGACTTGGACAAATACATCGAAGAACGAAATTGCAAAACCGTTGCACAACTTTTTGGCGATTTCGGCGAGGATTTTTTTCGCAAAAAGGAGAGAATCGCCCTTGCAGAAGTTTCCCAGTTTACCGATGTGGTCATCGCAACCGGCGGCGGCGCTCCCTGTTTTTTCGACAACATGGCTATAATGAATCAAACCGGAATCACCATTTTCATGGACATTACACCAAAAGCGCTCGTCAAACGACTGCTCGCATCCAAAACCGAACGCCCACTAATCAAAGGAAAATCGAAGGAGGAACTTTTGCAGTTCGTTGAAGAGAATCTGGAAAAACGACGGCCCTTTTACATGCAAGCGCAAATCCATACTGGGGAAAATCCACAGATGGTCGAAAATATTTTGGCTGCCCTGCGAGAGAAAAAATGATTTGGGAAAGCTGTCCTAACGCTTGCCGGATTCCCGAAAGCAAAAATCCGCTTTGCTGATCCCGATGCACAGGCGCCACATCATCCGACAGCGGCTGGCAAGAGAAAAAATATCATTCCTGCAAAAATAATCGGAAACGCCGTTTTCAAAATTCGCCATTAATTGTAAATTTGACCTGATTGGAACCAAAAATACCACGACAATGGAAAATACATTGATGACATACCTGAACAGGCGGCTTGAAAAAAAAGAGAATCAGGAGAAAAAACCCCGAAAACCCGGCCCTGTGATTACCATTTCCCGGGAATCCGGATGCTCGGGAACCGATTTTGCCGCCGCCCTTGCGCTGGAGCTGAACGAAATAACGCCGGGGAAAGAATGGAAAGTCCTGAGCAAAGAGATATTTCATCATAGCGCACAGCAATTGAATATCGAGCCGGAAAAAGTTTCGAAAATTTACAAAAGCGAAACACGAAATATTTTTGAAGAACTACTTGATGCATTCAACAATAAAGATTACCACAGCGATTGGAAAATCAGGAAAACAGTGGTGAATGTCATCCGCAGTTTTGCAGAAGACGGATATTGCATAATCGTTGGGAGAGCTGGCAACATCATCGCCGCCGATATTGAAAATTCGCTGCACCTGCGCTTTTTAGCTCCCTACAAATACCGACTGAAAAGGGTTATGGCGTACCGCGATCTGGGAAAAAAAGAGGCTGCCGCATTTATCGATAAAGTGGAAAACGAACGAAACAGCTACCGCAATGCCGCTTGGGGAAACAAAAAGCGCCACAACGAAATATTCGACATGACCCTTAACTGCAAAGCTTTCGGGAAAAAAACAAGGCTCAATCTGGTTGTACGCGCCGTACGCGAAAAATTGCTTTTGTAGCGAGAAAACCCAAAGATGATAACAGCCTTATTGTGACCGCTCTTAATGAGAATGGAAAGAAATTTATTCTATAAATTTTCGCTAAAGCGCTTTTTCCTGAGAACAATTCATAAATTAAAAACCTGAAAAAAAAAAAATTTTTGAACATGAAAGATGCTTGTTCGCGCATTGCATTGTAAATAATAGATTTAAAATCAGAACAAACAAAAACGACAATTGCATGAAAATCTTACTGGAAAACATCAAAGAACTGATACAGGTTGAAGATCAGCCTGTTGAAATGGTCAAAGGCAAATCTATGTCGAGGTTGCAAACAATTACCGACGCATTTCTTCTCATAAACGACGAGATTATTGAAGATTTCGGCAAAATGTCGGAGATAGACCGCATACTTTTGGCCGATGATTTTCTGATGGAAATAGACTGCAAGGGACGTTTGGTTCTGCCCGCGTGGTGCGATTCGCATACACACATTGTATATGCCGGTTCGCGCGAAAAGGAATTCATCGGTAGGATTCAAGGATTGAGTTATCAGCAAATTGCCGAACAGGGCGGCGGTATTCTCAACTCGGCGCACCTGCTGGGCGAAACGTCGGAGGAACAGTTGTACGAACAGGCCTACGCGCGGGTACGCGAAGTGATGCAATATGGAACCGGCGCCCTCGAAATAAAAAGCGGCTACGGGCTGAATCCGCAGAGCGAAATTAAAATGTTGCGGGTTATTCAACGGCTGCGGCTAACCACGCCATTGTGCATACGCGCCACTTTCCTGGGTGCGCATGCCGTGCCTGCCGAATTTAAAAATAATGTGAGCGGATATGTTGATGTGATTATCAATGAGATGATTCCGCAAATAGGCGGCGAAGGGCTGGCCGATTTCATCGATGTATTTTGCGAAGAGGGTTATTTCTCGCCCGAAGACACTGAGCGCATTCTGATGGCGGGCATGAAATACGGGCTTCGCGCAAAAATTCACGCCAACGAAATGGCCTTTTCGGGCGGCGTACAGGCCGGAGTCAAATACAACGCCCTGAGTGTTGACCATCTGGAATATATGGGCGACGACGAAATTGCTGCGCTGAAAGAGAGCAACGCCATGCCAACAATGCTTCCCGGCGCCTCATTCTTCCTGAACATGCCATATGCTCCGGCGCGCAAACTCATCGACGCAGGCCTGCCCGTTGCTCTGGCCACCGATTTCAATCCGGGTTCTTCACCCGCAGGCAACATGAATTTCATAGGCTCGCTGGCATGTATCAAACAAAAACTTCTGCCCAACGAAGTGATAAATGCCGGCACCATAAACGGAGCTTACGCCATGGGGGTAAGCAACAGGCTCGGCAGCATCGCCAAAGGAAAAACCGCTAATATGTTCATCACTTCCAAAATTCCCAACATCGATTACCTGTTCTACAGTTACGGTTCCAACCTCATCGATTCGCTGATCTTGAATGGCGAAATCCAGTTTTGAGCAAAATTCACGCTCCTAAAAATAAAAGGCACCTGAGAAAAATTCCGTGGCGCCTTTCCATATTTTATAAATTTCAATTTTTACGAATCTGCATTCATTGAAATAAGAAACTCTTCGATTGATCGGGTTTTCATCAGGCGGTCTTTCATAAAATCCATTGCTTCCAGCGAATTCATCGAGCCGAGATAATTCCGAAGAATCCACATTTTGTCGAGGATATATTTGGGCATGAGCAGGTCTTCGCGACGTGTGCTCGAAGCCGGAATATCGACGGATGGGAATATCCGTTTGTTCGACAATTTGCGGTCGAGTTGCAGTTCCATATTGCCGGTTCCTTTGAACTCTTCGAAGATAACTTCGTCCATTTTAGAGCCGGTTTCGGTCAGCGCCGTTGCCAGAATAGTCAGCGACCCACCATTTTCAATATTACGCGCGGCGCCAAAGAAGCGTTTGGGTTTTTGCAACGCGTTGGCATCGACGCCTCCCGACAATACTTTGCCCGAAGCGGGCTGCACGGTATTATAAGCCCTTGCCAGTCGTGTAATGGAGTCGAGCAGGATTACCACATTGTGGCCGCATTCTACCAAACGTTTCGCTTTTTCGAGCACCATTCCGGCTACTTTCACATGACGGTCGGCGGGTTCATCGAAAGTCGAGGCAACTACCTCGGCGTCAACGCTGCGCGCCATATCGGTAACTTCCTCGGGACGCTCGTCTATAAGAAGCACAATCATATATACTTCGGGATGATTGGCGGAAATGGCGTTGGCAATCTCTTTCAACAGAACGGTTTTCCCGGTCTTGGGCTGCGCAACTATCAAACCGCGTTGTCCTTTGCCGATGGGCGCAAACATATCCACAATACGCGTCGAGATATTATCGTGTCCGTTTCCGGTAAGTTCGAATTTTTCGTCGGGGAAAAGCGGCGTAAGGTGATCAAAGGGAAGTCTGTCGCGAATATATTCGGGCGACCTGCCATTGATTTCCAACACTTTGATGAGCGGAAAATATTTTTCGTTTTCTTTCGGCGGCCTGATGGTGCCGGTGATGGTATCGCCTGTCTTCAGCCCGAAAAGTTTTATTTGCGACTGCGAAACGTAAATATCGTCGGGCGAACTAAGATAGTTGAAATCGGCGGAACGCAAGAAGCCATAACCTTCGGGCATTATTTCGAGAACGCCTGCATTGGTGACAAAACCTTCAAATTCAAAATTCTTATCGAACATCAGCTTTTCCTGCGGCTGCTTTTCGACCTGACGCTCAGGCTGCCTGAAGTTTTTCGTCCCTTGATTTTCTCTTTTCAACTGCCGTTCGGGCTGCCTTAATTTATGCTGAAAAGTGGCGGCACCTTGATTCTGCTGCGGCTCTTCGCCATGCTGATTTTCTTTTTTTATCTCCTCAGCCTGCGGCTCAATCGATTTGATTTTTTTCTTATTTTCAGCCTTTTGCACCGATGAATTTTTCAACGTTTTAATGTTCAGTTTCTTCGAACTTACCATTTTGGGCTCTTCAGTTTTAACCACATTTTTCGTTGTCGGCGCTTCGGGGGCGTCAACTTTATCTTTCGAAAATTCCTGTATGATGGCTCTCAACTGCTCCCTGCGCGAAAGCGTGGGCTTCGCTTCTTTCTGTTCTACAACTACAGCCTTATGCGCCGTTTCGGGGGGTGCTGGTTTGTTG
>WRIQ01000031.1 GCA_009782655.1 Prolixibacteraceae bacterium | reverse complement strand
GACATTGTAAAATTCATCGAATCGCTGGCCCCTCCGGCTTTACAGGAGAGTTTCGACAATGCAGGCCTGCAAACGGGAAGCCTCGCCGCCAAAGTTTCAGCAGCCGTCATCACCCTCGATGTTACCGAAGAAGTGGTCGACGAAGCCATACAAAAGCAAGCAGGACTTATTATCACCCATCATCCGGTAATTTTCGGCGGGTTGAAAAAGTTAACTGAAAGCAATTCCGTTGAAAGGATTGTTGCAAAAGCCATCCGTAACAACATCGCCATTTATGCCGCTCACACCAACATAGACAATATTCAGGGCGGCGTGAATACAAAAATCGCCGATTTAACTGGCCTTGAGCAGCAACGCATTTTGCAGCCTGCAAAATCGCAACTTTGCAAATTGGCGACCTTTGTGCCGCATGCACAACTCGACATTGTACGCAACGCCCTGTTCGAGGCCGGTGCCGGACACATCGGCAACTACAACCAGTGCAGTTTCAACGCCAAAGGCGAGGGAACCTTCCGCGGCGGCGAAAATACAAATCCTTTTGCAGGCGAAAAGGAGACTTTCCACGTTGAACCGGAAACGCGTCTGGAAACCATATTCCCGCGCTGGAAAGAGAAAAACGTGATTGACGCTCTGCTGAAAGCGCATCCCTACGAAGAAGTGGCGTATGATATTTATCCGCTGGAAAACCGCTATGAAAAAGCCGGATCGGGAATCGTCGGAAAACTGCCGCATCCTGTTGATGAAGAATTTTTTTTAGAAAAAATTAAAGCGACATTCGGCACGCCCGTGTTGCGCCACTCGCCGCTGTTGCGTAAACCTGTTCATTCTGTGGCCATTTGCGGCGGCGCAGGTTCCTTCCTGTTGCGCGACGCCATCGCCGCCAAAGCCGACATTTTCGTCACCGCCGACATAAAATATCATCAGTTTTTTGAACCCGAAGGCAGAATTCTCTTTGTCGACATTGGGCACTACGAAAGCGAACAGTTCACTAAAGAACTTTTTTATGAATTACTTACAAAAAAATTCCCTACATTTGCAATCCATTTATCGGAAGTGAAAACCAATCCGGTAAATTATTATTAATTAACAAAGTAATTTATTCATTTGAAAACAGATATGAATACAGAGTTAGTCAGATCAGAAGAAAAAGACATTTCTATCGAAGAAAAATTACGCGCTTTATACGAATTGCAGAGCGTGGTTTCGGCTATCGACAAGATTAAAACCCTCAGGGGCGAATTGCCGTTGGAAGTGCAAGACCTTGAAGATGATATCACAGGACTTAAAACCAGATTGAATAATTATAACGATGAAATACGAAATCTGGAAGCCTCCATCAACAGCAAAAAAATTACCATTAAAGAATCGCAGAACCTGATTGCGAAATATACCGAACAGCAAAATAACGTCAGAAACAACCGCGAATTCGATTCTCTTGCCAAAGAAGTTGAATATCAGAATCTTGAAATTCAGCTTTCCGAAAAAAGAATTAAGGAATATACTTCAGAAATGGCCACGAGGAAAGAGGAAATCACCGATTCGAAAAACCTGCTGAACGACAGAATGGACGATTTGGTGAGGAAAAACAAAGAGCTGGAAGAAATTACGGAAGAAACTAAAATTGAAGAAGATAAACTCAAATCAAAAGCCGATAAAATTGAGTCGTTCATAGAGCCGAGGCTTCTCTCTGCTTTCAAGCGAATCAGAAAAAATGCGCGGAACGGATTGGCCGTTGTTACCATACAGCGCGATGCCTGCGGCGGATGCTTTAACAAAATTCCTCCGCAAAGGCAACTCGACATCGCAAGCCGCAAGAAAATTATTGTCTGTGAATATTGCGGGCGCATTCTGGTTGACGAGAAAATCAATCAGTTAGGAGAAAACTAACTCCCTGTTATATTTATATAATAAAGATGTATAAACCCTAAATGCATCTTTTTTTGTTCCGTGAAATGAAAAATACGAAAAAGAATAAAATTTGCAATATCCTGTAATACAACCACATGTATAAATATAGAATAAATTGGAAGGTTGCCGGAAACCACGAAAGAAAGAAGTTATATTTCAGTAAATAATTCAAAAGAAAGACAAATGAAAAAATTAACAATTATTTTTATTGCAATGGCAAGTGTATTTTCGCTCGCAGCCCAAGAGACGAAAAAAGATACCGTTTACTGGAAAAAAGGCGGCGATTTCACCCTGAATTTCAGTCAGATTTCATTCTCAAACTGGGTAGCCGGAGGTCATAACTCCATTTCGGGCGTTGCTCTTATGAATTACGCAGCCAATTACCAAAAAGCTCGCGTCAACTGGGCCAACCTTTTCCAGTTTGGCTACGGTTTGCAGAAAGAAGAAGGCATCAACCTGAAAAAAACCGAAGATAAAATCGATTTGAGTTCGAAATTCGGGTACAAAATCACCGAAACATCAAAATGGTATTACAGCGCATTACTCAACTTCCGGTCGCAGTTTGCCAACGGATACAAATATCCGGACACGGACAACAAAATTTCAGCCTTTTTTGCGCCTGCCTACCTCACCTTTTCATTGGGAGCCGACTATAGACCCAACGACCATTTCAGTCTTCTGTTAGCTCCCCTGGCGGCGAAATTCACTTTTGTCACCGATGAAAATCTTTCCAATGCAGGCGCTTTCGGGGTCGATCCGGGCAAAAAATTCAGAGCTGAAATGGGGGGAAATATCAAAACCGAAGCCAATTTCCCCATCGTGAAAAATGTGGATGGCTATACATCCCTCAACCTTTTTTCCAACTACCTGCACGAACCGCAAAACATCGATGTCAACTGGGACATTCGCATCAACATGAAAATCAACAAATTTCTGTCGGCGAACATCATCTCAAACATGATCTACTATCACGATATTCTCATCCCGCTGGACGAAACCGGAAGAACCGGACGCAGAATGCAATGGAAACAACTTTTTGGCGCCGGACTGAGCTTCAAGTTTTAGCGAATTGTTTTTCGTCGGACAAAGCTGCTTGAAAGGCGCTTTGTAACCACAAAATACGCAGATAATCAACTCTTTACGTCTTTTGTAGTTTTTATATTTTTGCCCAAAATGTGACTTATACCCATCGCTTCGCATCCTTTTTGAATGGCTTTTGTCATAACCAAATCTTCAGCAAATAATTTCCAAATCAACCTCGTTCTTTTGAAATACCAAACAGTTTCATTAGCTTTGAATCATGTTTTAAAAACTAAATTAATTATCACATGAGACATTTCGCCATTCTATTTGCCACAATCACGTTTTTACTTTCGTCATGCGATCAAGCTACTCCACCGGCGCCCTGCGGGCCGCTTCCCGCCGAAAGGCAGTTCGCATGGCATCAACTCGAATATTACGCTTTCATCCATTTCAATATGAACACTTTCACAAATATGGAATGGGGCATGGGAAGCGAGAAACCCGAACAGTTCAACCCCACACAATTGGATACACGGCAGTGGGCAAAAGTATGCAAAGACGCCGGTATGAAAGCCATCATCATCACCGCCAAGCACCACGATGGTTTTTGCTTGTGGCCCTCGGCATATACCGAACACTCCGTGAAAAATTCCCCTTGGAAAAACGGCAAAGGCGATGTTGTGCGCGACCTGTCGGAAGCCTGCAAAGAATTCGGGTTGAAATTCGGGGTTTATCTTTCGCCATGGGATCGAAACCATGCCGAATACGGACGCGAAGCCTACAACGAATATTTCCGCAACCAACTGCGCGAATTGCTGACCAACTATGGCGACATTTTCGAAGTGTGGTT
This sequence comes from Prolixibacteraceae bacterium, assembly GCA_009782655.1. The sequence continues at coordinate 5,853 of WRIQ01000031.1, read as the reverse complement.
CGACGGCGCCAACGGCGGGACAGGCTGGTATGGTGGCGCCAATGAAGAACGCCGCATCGACCGCAAAACCTATTACAAATGGGACGAAGTGTTCGAAATCGTCAGGGAGCTGCAACCCAATGCCTGCATCTTTTCCGACGGCGGCCCCGATGTTCGCTGGGTAGGAAACGAAGAGGGATGGGCGCGCCCCACCAACTGGTGCCTGCTGAAACGCGACGACTTTGCGCCCGGTATTGCCGAAAATATTGAACATCTCCGCGGTGGACAGGAAGACGGAACTCACTGGGTGCCCGCCGAAGTAGATGTGTCGATACGTCCGGGATGGTATTACCATCCTTACGAGGACCATAAAGTGAAAACACTGTCGCAATTACTTGATATTTACTATCATTCCGTGGGGCGAAACGCTTCGTTTCTGCTCAACCTGCCCGTCGATACACGTGGCCTTGTCCACGAAAACGATCGGCAGGCGCTGATAAAATTAGCCGAAGCCCTCAAAGCCGATTTTGCAACCGACCTGCTGAAAGAGGTTTCCTTCGAAGCTTCCAACGTGAGGGGAAATTCCAAAAAATTCTCCGCCCGCAACGTAACCGACGGCAATCCCGAAACCTACTGGGCAACCGACGACGGCGTCGTCGAAGCATCGCTCACTTTCGATTTCGGGAAACCGATGACATTCAACCGTTTTCTGGCGCAGGAATATATTGCTCTGGGGCAAAGGGTGAAACAGTTTAAAGTGGAGGCTTTTGTGAATGATAGTTGGAAAATCATTGCCGAGGAAACCACCATTGGTAGCAAGCGTATTTTGAGGTTTCCCGCTGTAACAGCTACAAAAATACGCTTCTCCGTCGAAGATGCCAAAGCCTGTCCTGCGATATCCACGATTCAGGTTTTCAATGCGCCCAAAGCGCTGGAGGTTCCCACAATAAGGCGCAACAAGGAAGGTGTTGTTTCCATAACCTCAGCCGACAGTAGCGTCCCAGTTTATTATACAACAGACGGAACCCAACCGGATGAAAATTCAAGGAAATATTCGGAAACATTCACATTCGCACAAAAGGGAATCGTCTCTGCCGTTGTCTTCGACCCGACGACAAAAGGGAAAAGTCCGGTTGCCCGTCAGGAATTTGACATTCCGGCAACAAAATGGCAACTGCTGGGAGAGCAGGGAAAAGATTCCCGCGCAGCAACCATTTTCGATGGCAATCCCAACACCGCATTGATAATTTCAAAAAAAATGCCTGCCGATTTTATCATCGATCTGGGAGAGGCAGTAAGCCTCTGCGGTTTCCGCTATTTGCCCGACCAAAGCAGGGGAAATTCGGGAGTAATACGGACGTTCGAATTATCGACCAGCCTTGACGGACGTAACTTCGGGAGTCCTGTTTCGTCGGGAGAATTCGGAAATATCGAGAACAGCCCCACTTGGCAACAGGTACATTTTGAAAAATCATCTGCCCGATATGTACGGTTCAGAGCATTGGAAACCGTCGATAAAAGCGCCAGAGCGGGAATCGCCGAAATCAACTTTATCACGGAATAAAACTCAAAGCAATAAAAACAAATATGTTTTATCGGGCTTTTTGAGCGGGTTCGGGGATTAACTATTTAGCCCATTATCGGATCATCTCGTTGCCTTCCTCTTTCCCTGACTTTTTTCAACAATAATCTCCGGAAAATTCAATAAATTGCAACTCAATTTAGAAATCAAAATTTACCATGAAGAAAGTTTACTTTTTGCTATTCGCAGCCCTAACGACGGGAGCATGCAGCCAATCTGAAAGAATCGGCTATCCCGAAACCAAAAAAGTTCAAACCATTGATACCTATTTCGGTACGGAAGTTCAAGACCCATATCGCTGGCTTGAGGATGACACGTCTACAGAAACCGCCGACTGGGTAGCACGGCAAAACGAAGTTACTTTTGCCTATCTCAACCGCCTGCCTGCCCGTGACGAAATCAAAAATCGACTTACAGCGTTGATGAACTACCAAAAAATAGAAACGCCCTTCAAAAAAGCCGGTAAATATTTCTACTACAAAAACAAAGAGCTTCAGAATCAGAGCGTTCTATTCATGACCGATAAGCTGGGTGGCGAAGAAAAAGTGGTTCTCGACCCCAACCTGCTTTCGAGCGACGGAACCGTAGCCCTTTCGGGAATTGAAATCTCGCCCGACGGGAAGTACCTCGTATACAGTATCTCCCGTTCCGGTTCCGACTGGAACGAGATATATGTGAAAAACATTGAAACCGGAGAATCGCTCCCCGACGTTGTTAAGTGGGTGAAATTCTCGGTAACATCATGGTCGGGCGACGGATTTTATTACAGCGCATATCCCAAGCCGGCCGACGGCAGCGAGCTTTCCGCATCGAATGAAAACCATATGATCCGGTTTCACAAATTGGGCAGCGATCCTGAAAAAGATCCGGTAATATACAGCGAACCGGGATTTCCAAAAAGACTATTCAGGCTGTATCTCACTGAAGACAGGCAGTTTTTGATATTGTCGCGCAGCAATTCTTCTTCGCGGAATGCGCTCTCATTCTGTCGCGCCGACGACAGTCGGCAGTTTGTCCCGCTGACCGAAAATTTCGACCACGATTTTAGCGTAATCGGCAATGCAGGAAATGATTTGTATGTCCACACCAACTATAAAGCGCCCAAATACAGGCTGATAAAAATCGACGCCCGAAATCACAAAGAGGAAAATTGGCAGGAAGTAATTCCCGAAAAAGAGGATGTGCTTTCGAGCGCTAACCTCATCGGAGGGAAAATCGTAACAAGCTATACGAAAAATGCTTGCAGCCACATCGAAGTGTATGACTACAATGGGAAATTCGACCATAAAATCGACTTGCCCGGAATCGGCACCACGCGCACATTCTCAGGCGAGAAAGACAATCCGGAAGCCTTTTACTCATTCACGTCGTACAACACGCCGGGCGAAATCTACCGCTACGATTTCAACACCCGCGAAAGCACCATATTCCATCGCCCCGAAGTAAAGTTCAACCCCGACGATTTTCAGGTCGATCAGGTTTGGTACAACAGCAAAGACGGAACGCGAGTTCCCATGTTTCTGTTCTATAAAAAGGGCGTCGCGCAAGACGGTTCCAATCCCACCCTGCTGTATGGTTACGGCGGATTTAACAACAGCCAGACCCCCAGTTTTTCCACGCAGAGGCTGCTTTTTGTTGAACAAGGCGGCATACTCGCCGTTGCCAACATTCGCGGCGGGGGCGAATTTGGCGAAACATGGCATAAAGCTGGAACCAAAATGCAGAAACAGAATGTTTTCAATGATTTTATTGCTGCTGCCGAATACCTCATCCTCGAAAAATATACGTCGCCGCAAAAACTGGCCATACAAGGCGGCTCCAACGGCGGGCTTCTTGTGGGCGCCGTCGCCAACCAACGCCCCGAATTGTTCAAGGTGGCGCTGCCCGCCGTCGGCGTGATGGACATGCTCCGTTATCATAAATTCACCATCGGATGGGCTTGGGCCAACGATTACGGCACCAGCGAAGACAACAAAGAAATGTTCGAATACCTGCTGGGGTACTCGCCCCTGCACAACATAGAAGCCAAAAGCTATCCGGCGACGCTGGTCACCACTGCCGACCACGACGATCGCGTGGTACCCGCGCATTCGTTCAAATATATATCGAGGCTTCAGGAACTCAACGCCGGAAAACTTCCCGTATTGATACGCATTGAGACCAAAGCCGGACATGGCGCCGGAAAGCCAACAGCCAAAATCATAGAAGAATATACCGACATCTGGGCATTCACTATGTACCATCTGGGAATGACAGGGGAAATTGATAATTAACAAATGACTATTTAGATAAACCTTTGACCTGTTTTAATCCCATATGAATACGAAAAACATTTTAACTCAAAAATAAAATATTGCCGCAAAGTGAAAACAAAAAACGCGCAAATGATTGCTGTTACAGAAATTTTATATACTTTTGCGCCGTTTTAGTATAATTTTAAGCCGTTGTTATTGAGAGCGATGCTGCGGCTTAAACATGGTATCACAAATAAACTATTTTTAAAAATGTATTTAACAACCGAAGTAAAAAAAGACATCTTTACCAAACATGGTAAAAACGAGCACGACACAGGAAATGCGGAAGCGCAGGTTGCATTGTTCACTTTTAGGATCAATCACCTTACAGAACACCTGAAAATCAATAAAAAAGACCACAGCACCCGTCGTTCGCTGATTTGCCTTGTGGGGAAACGCCGTAATCTTCTAGATTACCTCAAAAGAAAAGACATTGAGCGTTACCGTTCCATCATTGCTGAGCTTAAATTACGTAAGTAAAAATATAAGAAAAGGCAACAGAATTGATTGCCTTTCTTTTTTGCATTGCTTTCCTGTTAGGAAAAGGTTCCCAAAAGTGAAATACGGCAATAACAACACGTTGGATTTCACGCTTTTATTTAGAGAAAATTTTAGATGAAAAAAATAATTATGGTAAATGTATTAACAAAAACAATTGAGCTTTCTGACGGGCGCACCATTACGCTCGAAACGGGCAAGCTTGCTAAACAGGCCGATGGCTCGGTTGTGGTAAGAATGGGAGACACCATGCTTTTGGCAACCGTTGTTTCCAGCGTGGAAGCAAAAGAGGACGTTGATTTCATGCCTCTATCGGTTGATTACCGTGAAAAATTCTCTGCTGCCGGACGTTTCCCCGGCGGATTCCTGAAACGCGAGGGACGCCCTTCGGACGAAGAGATTTTGGTTTCACGCTTGGTAGACCGCGCCTTACGCCCTTTGTTCCCCGCTGACTACCACGCCGAAACAGCCGTGATGATATCCCTCATCTCCGCCGATTCGGAAAACATGGCCGATTCGTTGGCCGGGCTGGCAGCTTCGGCAGCCATCTCCGTGTCGGATGTTCCCTTCGAAACGCCCATTTCTGAAGTTCGCGTAGCCAGAATTAACGGCGAAATGATAATCAACCCTACAGCCACCCAACTGAAAGATGCCGATATCGACATAATGGTAGGCGCCTCATACGAAAATATTATGATGGTGGAAGGCGAGATGAATGAAGTGAGCGAAGCAGAAATGTTGGAGGCCATCAAATTTGCGCACGACGAAATTAAAAAACATTGTAAGATACAGGAAGAAATGGCGGCAGAATTAAGCGTGGTGAAACGCACATACTGCCACGAGACAAACGACGAAGAACTGCGCGAAAAAGTAAACTCGCTCCTGTATGGCAAAGTGTACGACATTGCCCGTCAGCTCATAACCAATAAAGCCGAACGTCTGGCTACATTCGAAAAACTCCGCAACGAATTTATCGAAACCTACAAAGCTGAAAATGAAGGTAATGAAGCTATCGATATAGAATTGCACGAAAAGCTGATCAAAAAATATTACCACGACGTGGAAAAAGAAGCCATGCGCCGCATGATTCTCGACGAAGGCATCCGCCTCGACGGACGGAGCACCCGCGACATACGCCCCATCTGGTGCGAAGTGGATTATCTGCCCGCCGCGCACGGCTCATCAATCTTCACGCGCGGCGAAACACAAGCGCTGGCCTCAACAACCCTCGGCACAAAAATGGATGAAAAAATCATCGATTTGGTAACCGTTCAGGGCACCGACCGCTTTCTACTGCACTACAACTTTCCGCCGTTCAGCACCGGCGAAGCCAAGGTGCCGCGCGGAACAAGTCGACGCGAAATAGGACACGGCAACCTTGCACACAGGGCGCTCAAAAGAATGCTCCCCGCCGATTTGCCCTATGTCGTACGCATTGTTTCCGACATTCTCGAATCCAACGGCTCCTCGTCAATGGCTACCGTTTGCGCTGGAACCATG
>WRIQ01000030.1 GCA_009782655.1 Prolixibacteraceae bacterium | reverse complement strand
ATAATCTATCGGGTTGTGTCCGCCTCTTTTCACCCAGTATACGTCCATTTCGAAAAGCACGTTTTTGGGGTCGGTATTCTGAATCATATAATCATACATGATTTGGCCTTCAATAACTTTAAATTCGCCGTCATGATTGTGAAATCCGAATTTCAATCCGTTTTTGGAAACTTCTTTTCCCAGTATATTGTAGAACTCGCACCACATCTGCAAATCTTTCAGATTATTGGGCAGGGGCATACTGGGTTTAATGAGATAGGTGATTCCGGCAATTTTGTGGTCTTCGATGGCTTTTTTCCACCACTCCATTGCTCTGTCGTGAGTTTCGCGTGTGTAATTGGGGCCTCCCAGATGGGCGCCTGTAACTTTCATGCCCAAATCTTTCACATAGGTTTTAAAATCCTTCGGCGCGAATCCGTATATTTTCCCGTCACCATAACTGGCGGTTTCCAAGGTTTTGTATCCCATTTTAGAAACTTTTTGCAAAGTGCCGCGGGCATCTTTTCCCATAGCATCGCGCAATGAGTAAAGTTGCAAACCGATTGATTTTTTGGATTTGGGGGCCGCCGCAATTTCTGAAAAAGCGGGCTTGGCCAACATTCCTGCTGCTACCAGCAGCGAGGCGTTCCTGATAAATTCCCTTCTATTTGCCATTGTAAATCTAATTTAGTAGTTGCTTTAAGAGTTAATTTTATTGCGTAAAGCTAATGTTTTTTTCGATGCAGGAAACAAAAAAGTACTTTTTGTAAACAATAACAGCAAGGTTCAATAATGAATGAACTGAATGTTCAATGTCTCAATGAACAGGAATTGTCAATTTTCTTTTCGTTGCACGAGACGTGTTCCCCGCGTTTTGACAAAACCCTCAGGGTTGGCGATAATAACTTGGTTTACACCCTTATTCAATGCGTTAAACCCATTTTGTATTTTGGGAATCATTCCGCTGTTGATAACTCCTTCTTGTTGCAACTCCTCGAATTTTGCGGGCGATAATTCGGTAATTATGCTGCTGTCGTCGTCGGCGTTTAGTAGCACGCCCGGTTTCTCGAAACAGTAGAACAACAAAACACTGAAGTGCAATGCAAGGTCGATTGCCAGTTGCGATGCCACAGTGTCGGCATTGGTATTCAGTATTTGCCCTTGTCCGTTGTGTGTCAGCGGTGCAACCACCGGAACCACGCTTTCTCCCAGAAGCATTCTCAGTTCGCGCGTGTTAACGCTGTTGATGTCGCCCACCAATCCGTAGTCGATTTCTTCGGGCAGACGTTTTTGGGCGTGCATCAGGCTCAAATCAACACCGGTTAAACCCAGCGCATTACAATTACGCGCCTGTAATCCGGCGACAATTTGTTTGTTGACCAGCCCGCCATAAACCATGGTAACAATTTCGAGCATGGCCTCGTCGGTAATGCGCCTTCCGTCAACCATTTGCGTCTTCACACCCAAACGATTGGCCAAGGCCGTTGCCAACTTGCCACCACCGTGAATCAAAATTTTGTATCCTGTTATACGCACAAAATCGTTTAATAATCTATCGAGAAGTTGGGGATTGTCAACTACATTCCCGCCTATTTTCAATATTGTCAGTCTGTCCATGTGTTACAAAGTAAGGAAATTATGCAGAATTGCCGAACCTGTGTCGCCGCTTTTTTCGGGATGAAACTGCGTAGCATAAAAGTTGTCTTTATTCAAAGCTGCGCTGAATGGATGAATATAATTGCAGGTGGCTACGGTGTGCGCTCCCGGGTCGGCATAATAGGAATGCACAAAATATACATATTGTCCTTCATTTTCGGGTGTGAACAACCTGTTTTTCAGGTCGTAGATAACGTTCCATCCGACATGTGGCACTTTATAAATGTTTTCAAAGCCTTCCTGTGGAACGAAGCGTTTCACCTTTTCCTGAAAAATTCCGAGGCACGTCGTATCTCCTTCTTCCGAATGGCTGCACATCAATTGCAAACCAAGGCAGATGCCCAGCACCGGCTGTTTCAGTGATTTTATCAACGTGTCGAGGCCTTCTTTCTGCAAATAGGACATGGTGGTTTTTGCTTCGCCAACGCCCGGGAATATCACCTTGTCGGCATTCCTGATTTTTTCAGGATCGCCCGTAACATCGGCAATTACACCATATTTTAGCAGTGCATTACTCACTGATTCGATGTTTCCGGCATTATATTTTATGACTACAAGCTTCATTGTGTATTTGTTTAAAATTCAGCATTTTGAAAATCATTCTTTTAGCATTTTTTCGATAACGTTTTTCATTTCGTTGAACTCTGCTTCCTGAAAGAGGCGCGTCAAAAATACGATCTTCCCGTTTTTGTCGATAATCACATTGCGCGTAACGCCTGCGCCTTTTTCTACAAAAGAGTAAAAAATGCCGCCCTCGGGGTCGAGCGCCAGCGGATAGGTGATACCCACCTCTTTACCAAATTTCCTGACTTTGTCGGTCGGTTCGTTCAGGTCGATGCCGAAAAGTGCAAATTTATTGTTGCTCTTGTGTTTATTCCATATCTCTTTTTCGATGTGCGGCATCTCCTTGCGGCAAACGCCACACCAACTGGCGGTAAATTGTAGCATTACCACTTTGCCTTTCAGGTCGCTCATTTTCACCTTTTTCCCATCGGCGAGTTCCATTTCGAAATCGGGAACCTGCTGCCCGATTTTTACAATGTAGCCATAATCGGCAGGAACATTTTGCTCTTGAGCGCTTGCAAACGACATCGGTAGCAACAATACAACAAATAATAAATATCTCATAACTAATGATTTATATTTTTCAATTCATATTTTTCCTACTGTTAAATTACAGTTTTGTTCCGGCTTCCCAAAATCGAAATACGGTTTTATCTTTTTTGTCGGTATCTTTGAATGTTGATCATATTTTGTTTAAACTGATTTTCGGGAAGAATGTTTTCCTACTGCGGGTAATATTATCGGAAAAATATTCAGTCGCATACCAGATAGTTTTTCTTTGTCGGGTTGACGATTAAAACCGGAAGAGAACCTGCTTTCTTCAGAATTTTTTTTTCTGGCAGCCCGATCAATAAATCGAACCATGTTATGTAGCCGCTGCCAAGCAGAATCAGCAAATCGGACTGGTATTTTTCGCCCGATGCAAGCGCCTCATACTGAATCGACATACTGCCTTTTTGTCCGTATACAATCTCGAAGGGGGCGCCGGTTTTTTTTAGCAAATTTTTCAGCGACGCCAGATTCAACTTTACTTTGTGACGCACGGCCGGAGAGCGCTCTTTGGCGCCCAGCGCAATAACGTTCGATCCATTGTTCCGCGCAAAAAACGCCGGCCACAACATCGAATCCTTATTTTGCGGCCGCGAATCTATGGGAACCAAAATACGACGAAACTGCGAAACAACGCCTGTCGTTCCATCAATAAACAGGAAGGGCACAGGGCTTTGTTGCAATATTTTTGATAAATAACTGAAACGGCCTGTCACGGCAATCACCATAATTGCTTCCAAACGGTCGGCCAGCGTCAGCGCTATATTCTGCCCGGTATCCTGCAAGGTATAAGAGGAAATCGGGATTCCTTCTTCTGTTTGTCTCATATGCAGTGGGAATTCTTTGAGCAGCATCCCCCCAGGGTCTGTTTTCACTCCTTTGCCGAAAAGGTGCACAAGGCACAATCCTTTCGAGAAAATTGAGGCAAGCCTGATTCCGTTTTCAATCAGGATTTTATCCGTTTGATCGAAATTCAACAAAACGACAATTTTCTGAATAACAGGCTCTTCCATGAATATTATTTTTGTCAAAACTAATTATTTTTTGGTGAGGATGAAAAATATTTCGTTATTTCTGGGAAATATCATGATAGTTCAATATTTTGTTGCTTAGTTTTGGGGAAAAAGAGAAATATGATTCACGAAAAATTAATAAATCCCAAGAGCATCGTAGTTGTGGGCGCTTCGAACCACCTGAACAAACCGGGAGGGAAACTGATGCAAAATCTTATTATTCATGATTTTAAAGGAAAACTTTATGCTGTCAATCCGAAAGAGAAAGAGGTTCAGGGTGTAAAATCATATGCGTCGGTAAGCAATTTGCCCGATGTCGACATGGCGATCTTGGCCATTCCTGCTGCGGCGTGTCCCGAGGCGGTGGAAACGCTTGCCCGATATAAAAATACGCGGGCATTCATTATCATTAGTGCCGGATTTAGCGAGACCACCCCTGAAGGCAAGGAGCTGGAAGACAGAATTGTTGACATTGTTGATTCGGTGGGAGGAACGCTTATCGGACCCAATTGCATCGGGCTGATAACGCCCATCCACACCAGCGTTTTTACCACGCCCGTTCCCAAATTGTGGGAGCAGGGCTGCGATTTTATATCGGGTTCGGGAGCTACGGCGGTTTTTATTCTCGAAGCCGGGATTCCCAAGGGATTGCGTTTTTCGAGCATGTGGTCGGTGGGGAACAGCGCGCAGACTGGAGTGGAGGATATCCTTGAATATCTTGACGAGACTTTCGAACCGGAGAAAAGTTCGAAGGTGAAACTGTTGTACCTCGAGACCATTTATAATCCCGATAAATTGTTGCACCATGCAACGTCGTTGGTGAAAAAAGGTTGCAAAATCGCTGCCATCAAAGCGGGAAGTTCGCAGGCGGGAAGTCGGGCTGCGCAATCGCACACCGGCGCGATGGTTAGCTCCGACGCGGCTGTGGAAGCTTTATTCCGAAAGGCCGGCATCGTGCGTTGCATGGGGCGCGAAGAGCTGGTTTCCGTCGCCAATGTTTATCTTTGCAAAGAGCTGAAAGGAAAAAGAATAGCAATTGCCACCCATGCGGGCGGCCCGGGCGTGATGCTCACCGATGCGCTTGAAGAAGGCGGCCTGTTGATTCCCGTAATCGAAGATTCGCCGGCAAAAAGAGCGTTGCAAGCAAAACTTTTTCCCGGCTCTTCGGTGGAAAACCCCATTGATTTTTTGGCCACCGGCACGGCTGAACAACTCAGCGCCATCATCGACGCCTGCGAAAAGGATTTCGACGTTGACGGTATGGCAGTTATATACGGCAGCAACGGACTGATGCCTGTGCGCGATGTCTTCCAGCAAATTGACAAAAAGATGCACGAATGCAGCAAACCCATTTATCCCATTCTTCCCTCGCTGATTGAAGTGCGCGAAGATGTGGCGTTGTTCCTCTCGGAGGGAAACGTAACTTTTCCCGACGAGGTGTTGCTGGGCATTGCACTGACCAAAGTGATGAATACGCCCCAGCCTTCCGATGAACAGATTTTCCTCAGCGGCATAAACATTCCTGAAATCCGCAGAATTATCGACGGCGCAAAGTCGGGATTCCAGCCGCCCGACATAATGCATCGCCTTTTCAACGCCGCAGGAATTCCGGTAGTAAAGGAAATTGTCGTCTGCGATCAGGAGGAAGCGGTGAATGCTGCCAGGGAAATAGGCTATCCCTTAGTGATGAAAGTGGTTGGCCCCATCCATAAAACCGATGTCGGCGGCGTGATTGTCAATGTGAGAAATGAGGAAAGCGTCAGAAAAGAGTTTCAACATCTGATAAAAATCGACGGCGCCACGTCGGTGCTGATTGCACAAATGGCTTTTGGAATAGAATTGTTTATCGGCGCAAAATATGAACCGCGGTTCGGACATGTGATTCTTTGTGGACTGGGCGGAATCTATGTGGAGGTGATGAAAGATGTGTCGTCGGGGCTGGCACCGCTCACCATGACGGAAGCCATGTCGATGGTTAAGAGCCTGAAATCTTATAAAATATTGCAAGGATATCGGGGAAAAAGCGGCGTGAATGTGAGGCGGTTTGCCGAAATTATTGTGCGCTTGTCGACGCTTCTCCGCTTCGCCACCGAAATTAAAGAGCTGGATATTAATCCGTTGTTGGGAAGAGATAATGATATTTATGCTGTCGACGCAAGAATCAGGCTCGAAAAGCAGGAACCGGTGATAATTGATAGTTGACGGGTGAGGTTATTTGAACCGAGTCATTTCAGGGCTGTTTATGTTGATTTCTTCGCAACCTTGTATGATAAATGATTTTTCAAGATTCTTCATCGAGATGCCGATATAAGTCCAACAGCCATTGGATGCATTATCCGCATATTCGTCCATTCCGTTTGTGTTGTCTGCCTCGGCCGGTGTTTCCTGCATGCTCAGGTAAAATTCAATATTCAGGTCGGCGTTTCCCGCAAGATTCACGGCAATGCCGTCGGGGGTTTTCTCCAAATAAACGTATTCAATGGTTGAATAGTTTATCCGCCTCACTTTCAGCGAATGTTGTTTGCTGTTTGCAGTCAGGCTAAATTCGATTTCAGCATTCAACGGAATTGAGGTTGGAATTTTTATTGTTTTCGTCAGATTGTCGTCAATAATAATGGAATCGTTGATGAGCGATATCTTTTTGCAGTCGTGGAAACATCGCTTCACCTCCTCAAAAAAGTGCGCCGAATATTGCGTGGAATCCCTGACGAAAACAGACGGCCCCGACGGTTCGTTTCTCATCGGAGGTTTGCAATTTTCGCCTTCAGCCGATAGGTTGCCCTTGGCAATTCCATTCAGGATGACGACAAGCAAACAAGAAAGCGCTAAAAATACTTTTTTCATTTTCGGGGAATCCAGATTAATCAATTATATTACCTGTCAGTTAACGACCGATTTGTTGATAAAGTATTGCGCAGGAGAAGAAAATGGATTGAAAACAAGAAAAAAACAATGTTTTTGCACCGCTTTAAATGTCATTTCATTTTTATTTGATAAATTCAGGAAATTTTTCATTCGATTTGTAACAAACAGAAAAGTGCAAATACAAATAGTTTTAAATTGGTACGAAATTTTATTTTTTGCAGACTTAAACTTTAATAATTCAGAATCATGTTAAACATTTCAATTTGGTGGGAAGCGCTCACAATGCCTTTAAAAATTTACTGGGTAATTGCCATTCCTGCAACGTTGTTATTTATCATTCAGTTGGTTATGACTTTTGTTGGAGGCGACCTGAGCGATGCGGAGGCTATGGGCGACAGCGATGCTGCGGTGGAAGGCGATCATGGAATAGAATTCCAGTTTATCACGTTGAAAAACCTGATTGCTTTTTTCACTATTTTCGGATGGACAGGAATCGCCTGCCTGAATTCGGGCGTTAATGTGGGGCTTTCTGCTTTGATTTCGGCTGTCGCCGGATTAATTATGATGGCCATTATGACGACCATTATTTGGCTCATGGGCAAGCTGACACACGATGGCTCGCTTAAACTGACCAACGCCATCGGCAAATTCGGAACCGTCTACATTCCGATTCCCGCAAAACGCACCGGTATGGGGCAAGTGCAAATCAAAGTTCAGGGGCTGCAAACCCTCGATGCCATGACCGACAGCGACGAGAGTTTTAAGACGGGCGCCGTGGTTGAAGTTTGCGATGTCATTGATGGCGGCATATTGCTGGTTAAGTAGTGTCTGATGCAGTAAAATATTCATTATAAATACTTTTAAAAAAATTGGATTATGGGAGAATATGTCATTCTGGTAGTATCCGCAGCGGTACTGTTTGTTTTCATTCTGATTGTTTCGTTCTTCAGGCGATACAAACGTTGTCCTTCCGACCGGATTCTGGTTGTTTACGGAAAAGTGGGGAAATCGAGCGATGCCGATTCGCGTTCCGCCAAATGTATTCATGGCGGCGCCGCATTTATCTGGCCGATAATTCAGGATTATGCATTTCTGGATCTAACGCCTTTTTCCATCGAGATTAACCTCACCAAAGCATTGAGCAAGCAGAATATTCGCGTCGACGTTCCCTCAAGGTTTACCGTAGGTATCTCCACAGAGGAGGGCATTATGACCAACGCTGCCGAACGTTTGCTGGGGTTGAGTATCAGCGATATCAGCAATTTAGCCAAGGACATCATCTTTGGGCAGTTGAGGTTGGTGGTGGCTACCATGGACATCGAGGAAATCAACAGCAACCGCGATAAATTTCTGGCTGCCGTATCGTCGAATGTGGAAGCCGAACTGAAAAAAATCGGTTTGAAGCTCATCAATGTAAACGTCACCGACATAAATGATGAATCGGGATACATAGATGCTTTGGGCAAGGAAGCGGCCGCAAAAGCCATCAACGATGCCAAGAAAAGCGTTGCCGAAAAGAACCGTGACGGCTCCATCGGCGAAGCTCAAGCTATCCGCGAACAACGTATCGAAGTGGCTAAAGCCAACGCCGTGGCCGTGGAAGGAGAAAATGAAGCCAAAATTATAATGGCAAACTCGAACGCCGACCGCCGCGAAAAAGAAGCTGAAGCTGAAAGGCTGGCTGTGGCCGCCGAAAAAGTGTCGCAGGCAAAAGCGCTCGAAGAAGCATACGGCGCCGAGAAAAATGCCGAAACCGTGCGTGCCGTACGCGACAAAGCCACGCAAAATGCGAATGTGATTGTCCCCACCGAAATAGACAAGGAACGCATGGAAATAGCAGCCGAAGCTGTCGCCGAACAAACGCGAAGGCACGCCAAGGGTGAAGCCGACGCCATTTTTATGAAAATGGATGCCGAAGCAAAGGGTATTTTCGAAATATTGAGCAAGCAGGCCGAAGGCTACAAAAAACTGATGACAGCCGCCGGCGATGATTCGCGCAGCGCCGTGATGCTAATGATCACCGACAAACTGCCCGAACTTGTTAAAACCCAAGTGGAAGCGGTTAAGAATCTGAAAATCGACAAAGTGACTGTTTGGGATAGCATGGGCGGCGGCAAAGGCGGCAAACCTACAACCGCCAATTTCCTGTCGGGAATGTTGGGAGCCATCCCTCCGTTCGAGGAACTTTTCAAAATGGCAGGTATGGAACTGCCCGACTACCTGAAAGGCAAAACTAAACCCGAAGAACCCCTGAAATCTGAAAATACGGAATTCGAAATAATCGACTCGGAGAAAAAATGATCCTGAAAAACAGGTTGAACATCATTAACCGGCAATTGTTAAAAAAGCCAATTGAGTCAGTGCATATTTCATCTGTTATTCCAAATTTCATAAGCTTTCAGCGCTTGCAGTTGTAGCATTTCAAAGCCGTTTTTCACGGTGGCGCCCTGCTGTATTCCCCTTTTCATGAACTGCGTTTGCGTCGGGTTGTACACCAAATCGTAAAGCAGGTGTCGGGGTGTAAGGTGATCGTATGGAATTGCGGGAAAGCTGTCAGTATCGGGAAAGGTGCCAAGAGGCGTGGTATTTATTATCAACAGATATTCGGCGAGGATATCGGCGTTTAATTGTTTGTAGGTGATGATTTTTTTATCATCCCGACTTTCGCGTGAAACCATTTTATTGCTGATATAAAGTTTGTTAAGTGCATAGGTAACCGCTTTTGCCGCGCCGCCGGTACCCAGTGTCAGTGCATGGGTGTGATGAGGTTTCAGCAAAGGCTTCAGGCTTTCTATGAAGCCGTAATAATCGGTATTGAAGCCTGCCAACACTATATTTCCGTTTGCACGCCTGTCGATTTTTATGGTGTTGACAGCGCCAATTGCTTTGGCGGTTTCGTCGAGGGTGTCGAGCAGCGGGATGACGGAGGTTTTATGTGGAATGGTAACGTTGAGGCCCACAAGTTCGGGCATCGCGGCTATGATACCCCGCAATCGGGAAATCTCTTTCATTTCAAAATTCAGGTATTGTTCCGCTTTGTTTTCGGTTT
>WRIQ01000029.1 GCA_009782655.1 Prolixibacteraceae bacterium | reverse complement strand
TATACAAATATAATGTTGATAGTCTGCATTATAAAACATTGTTTAATGTAAATTTTTATTAGACTTTATATAATAAACCTTTAGAAGAACCGGCTGACCCTGTCCCGAAATATAACAGGGGGGGTAATGATAGAAAAAACTCCACTAAAATGGATTTAGGAAAGTATTGATTTCGAACCTAGGAATTAGTAAATTTATATAGAAATATAGATAAAATTATCTTGATAATCAAACATTTAAAATATAAAATCTCTACTTTGTTACCAATTTCCGAACCTAATTTGATATAAAATAGAGTTTATGTCAATTCCATGCAAAAGCAATAAACCGGAAAACCGAAAAATCAGATTGACTGACTGCTGATATTTGTACGGTGTAATTTCCTGTTGATTGAGAAACGAAATCGCAGGAAAATAAAACGATCGGAACTCATTTGTGAAAAATTTCATAAAAATCATTATTTTAACTACTTTTGCAACCGAAAATAAATATCGTTGATATTCTTTTTTGTAATTGGTTTTAGTATCTGGATTTTTTTAAAGTTATCAGTTAATAATTCATTGGATTATGATGCGAGGGACAATTAAGCGTGCAGGGGAAGAAGATGCCAATTTAGCAGGATTTCAATTGTTTAAAAAACTCACCGGTGAGGAAATGAACAAACTGAATTTTGACAAAACTTGCGCGATTTATAAAAAAGGAACCGTTTTATACCGCGAAGGCAACCGCCTGACAGGATTTTATTGTATCACACGGGGAATTGTAAAAGTATTGAAAACCGGCATCGACGGGAAAGAGCAAATCATCCGGTTTGCCAAACAGGGCGACATTATCGCATACCGTTCGCTGCTGAGCAAGGAGCTGGCCTGCACCACGGCAAAAGTCATCGAGGAAGTTGTTTTGTGCCATATTCCCTATCAGACGCTTCTCTATCTTATTCAGAGCAACTGGCAATTTTCGCATCACCTGCTGCAGATTGCCTGCCGCGAGTTGCGCGAGGCTAACGACTATATAACCGACATAGCCCAGAAATCGGTGCGCGAGCGGCTGGCCGAAGTGCTTTTGCTCCTCAAGGACAGCTTCGACCTCGACCGCCAAAATACACTCCAGATATCGCTTACGCGCGAAGAACTCGCCAACATGGTAGGTACCGCCACCGAATCCGTAATCAGGCTTCTTTCCGAGTTCAAGCAGGACAAACTCATCGAGTTGGAAGGACGAAAGATCAAATTCCTGAATATAGGCAGCCTCAAGCGGGTTGCCGGAATCTAAAGCGGTTTCAAGCAAAAAACTACCCGATGCAGGAACGTCACCTGAATAAAGCGCTATACTTCGGAGAGCAGGAATATACAACAAACAAGCACGTAATTCCCTATATTTCAGAATTTGTTGAAATCGGCGAAGGGTTTCATGTTCTGGAAATAGGTTGTGGCGAAGGCGGAAATCTCAAGCCCTTTCTCGATGCCGGATGCCATGCCACGGGTGTCGATTTATCGGAATCGAAAATCGAAGAAGGACGAAAACTGTTTGCCGGGCATCCGCAGGCCGAGCGATTGACGTTAATCTGCGACGACATCTACAATCTGCGAAAACCCGACCGACTCTTCGATTTTATTTTCCTGCGCGACGTGATTGAACATATCCACAATCAGGAACGGTTTATGCAGTTTGTGAAAGAACTTTTGGCGCCGTGGGGAACGATTTTTTTTGCTTTTCCGCCGTGGCAAAATCCCTTTGGCGGCCATCAGCAGGTTTGCAAAAACCGCATTCTTTCGCACTTGCCGTGGACGCACCTTTTGCCCCGAAGACTCTACGCCAGGCTGTTGAAACTCGGCGGCGAAAATCCTCAAGTTGTGGAAGGACTGCTGGAAGTTAAGCAAACAGGAATCTCCATAGAACGGTTTGAGCGAATTGTACGAAACGAAGAATACCACATTCTCAAAAAAACGTACTTCGCAATAAATCCCAATTATGAAATCAAATTCGGATTGAAACCGCGGCGCTTGCCCCGCTTTTTCAGTTCCATTCCCCGGTTGCGTAATTTTATGGCGACGGCAGCCTGTTATCTCATTTCACCAAACGAAAAGCAAGATGTTGAAATTTGATCATTCTATCGGCGAAAACGGTTGTGCGCCAACTGCATTGCGGTTGTCGCCCCAAGCATTTTTCTGTTTGCCGATTATAAACCTTTTTTGACCGATAAATTCAACCCTGTTTCATGAATTTGAAATAGTTTTGAAAAGTTTTTGAATTATAAAGATATGGGAACTAAAGTAAAAAAAGACAGTTCGAGTTTGGTCATCGCCGTCATTCTGATAATCGTAGGCTCTTTTTGGATTTTAAAAGAGGTTGGTGTGAACATCAACTTTTTTGTGCTGTTCGAGCCGTTTACCCGGATGTTCAACAAGCTGGGGCGGATTATTTTCTCGTGGCCCATGGTTTTGCTGATTGTGGGATTGATTCTGGTAGCGAACAGAAAAACCGTCGGCTGGATATTGGCGGGTTTGGGAGGCTTTTTTCTTCTGCCGCTGATTTTCCCGAAAATTACTTTTCTCACGTCGGGATTATTCTTCCCACTGGCGATTATTGCCGTGGGCGTTTATATCATCGTGCGGCGTTTGTAACTGCCTGATGGCGGATATATGACCATCCAAGGTTTTGCCGTAATAAATAATATTGGGTTATAAAGATTTTAGCATGGAAAAAAAAGACCATAAAGAGAAGCAGGAACATCACTTGGGAAACCGGAGGTTGATTCTGGGTATTGTATTAATTTTCATAGGTGTCGGGTGGATGTTCAACAGGTTGGGTATTTTGCCGCCATTTTTGCAAAACCTGTTCATTTCGTGGCAAATGTTGCTGATAATCATCGGTACCATTTTGCT
The DNA here is from genome assembly GCA_009782655.1 of Prolixibacteraceae bacterium. Next base: position 6,875 of record WRIQ01000029.1, on the reverse strand, counting down.
GGTCGGCAAGCGGCAAACATCGGGATGGATACTGGTTTTGATAGGCGCCGTTTTTTTGATTCCCGATGTTTGGGATATTTCTGAAAAGTTCAGGCGGCTGTTTTTTCCGTTGCTATTGGTTTTGTCGGGCGTGACTCTGCTTGTCAACCAAGGGTCGCGCAGAAAGGAGAAGCTCCTGAACAAAGGCGGAAGAAATATCGACTATTTCGACGATTTTGTGATTTTCGGAAACCGCGAAGTCGTTATCAATTCGCAGAATTTCATGGGCGGCGAGAGCATGGCCGTCTTCGGCGGTTCCGACTACGATTTGCGGACTGCGCAACTTGCGCCCCAAGGCGCTATTATCGAATGTATGACTATTTTCGGCGGTACAAGCTTTAAAATTCCGCCCGACTGTACTGTCAAAAATGAAGTGTCGACATTGTTCGGCTCATTCAACGATAAGCGGGGTAAAGGAATGTTGGAAACCGGCGATTTGTCAAATATACTGATTATTAGAGGAATGGTGCTGTTTGGCGGCATCGAAATCAAAAACATTTACAGTCGCGAAGGCAAATAACACAGATGAAACATCCTTTATTATCGAACCTGAAATATCTGCTTTTGTACGGAATATTCTGGATTTTTGTGACATTCGGGAATGCGATGATAATGTGGAATTCCTACAACACGCCGTTTGGCCTTGCGCTTGTTTTTTCGTTGGTGAATTTTACTTTATATGCCGCTTTAGGGCTAAGCATCTGGTATGTTGTGCAGTACAACACGCCCGAAAATTATAGTATCTGGAGCCTTTTGCTCATACATCTTTTGGTGGCAACCATCCTCAATTTCATTTGGGTATATGCCTCGTCGGTGGTTGTAAAAATGCTCGTCCCCGAACTCGCAGACTATACGGTTTCAAGCACATGGTCGAACTTTTTCAGCGGCTACCTGCTCTACGCCATGTTTGTGCTTTTTTATATGGTCATAGTTTACTATCAGAATTTTAAGGAAAAAGTAACGCGCGAGAGCGAGCTTAAATCGTTGGTGAAGGAAGCCGAACTACACGCTCTGAAATCGCAGATAAACCCACACTTCCTGTTCAACAGCCTGAACAGCATTTCGTCGTTGACCATGTCCGATCCGGCCAAAGCGCAGGAAATGGTTATCAACCTTTCGAATCTGATGCGCTATTCTCTGAAACATGATCAGAGCGAAAAAGTGCCTTTCGGCGAAGAATTTCAGAATAACCAACTCTATATGGCCATCGAAAAAGTCCGGTTCGGCAGTAAATTGCAGCCCGTTTTTGATGTCGACGAGAAATGTTACGATGCATTTATTCCCAACATGCTGCTCCAGCCGATTTATGAAAACGCCATCAAATACGGCGTTTACGAAGCTACTTCGCCCGTCGATATCATTACGGTCGCCATCTGTAAGGACGGGATGCTAAAAATTTCGGTCGAAAATTCATACGACCCCAATGCGGTGGCAAAAAAAGGCGAGGGAATCGGACTACGGAATATTCGCGACCGGTTGCAGATAATTTTCGGGAATCCCTTACTTTTGAAAGTTGAAGACAACAAAAATACATTTAAAGTTACATTAACCATTCCGCAAAATTAACCGATATGGAGGATAAAAAAATAAAAACCGTCATTGTGGAAGACGAAGAACTGGCGCGCAACCTGCTGCGCTCGTACCTTAAGCAACGCGATGACGTCGAAATTCTCGCCGAATGTGAAAACGGCTTCGAAGGTGTGAAAGCCATCAACGAGCAGAAACCCGACCTGATTTTTCTCGACATTCAAATGCCCAAGATCACCGGCTTCGAAATGCTCGAACTGCTCGAACACCGCCCCGAAATAATCTTTTGCACCGCCTACGACCAGTACGCACTGAAAGCTTTTGACTACAACGCAGCCGATTATCTGCTCAAACCTTTTTCGAAAGACCGGTTGTTTGGGGCTATCGACAAAGTGAAAGAAAAAATTGAAAAACAACCCGAAACAGAGAACATCATCGATAAGATAACCAACTATCTCAAAGACGAATACCTCGACCGTGTGGTGGTGAAAGACAGGCACAAAATACACATTATCCCCGTCGACCAGATTCGTTACATCGAATCAATGGACGATTATGTGATGATCTATACTCGCGATGGCCGCTATATGAAACAGAAAACCATGCAGTTTTTCGAGAAATCGCTGGATCCGCACAATTTTGTCCGCATCCATCGCTCGTTTATAGTCCGCGTCGACCAGATATCGCAACTGCAACAGTATGAAAAAGAATCATATATAGCTATCTTGCATGACAAAACAAAATTGAAAGTGAGCAAAACCGGATACAAAAATCTGAAAGGGCGATTGAATTTTTAGCGTATCAGAAAAATCCACTTACAAGCGATTTGCTGGCAAAATGGTTGTTTCCAGTTTTTCTTATTATTTTCGCCGCCGATATAAAAAACAATATTATGGTATTTAGAGAACAGATCGTCGATCTTGTACAACGTCGGGATGCGTTGAGGAGGCATCTTTGACTACGATGCTAAACTTTTACAACTTCACGAAGAGGAATTAAAAACACAAGACCCCGGTTTTTGGGAAAACCCCAAACAAGCGGAAGAACAGATGCGGAGGATACGTTCCATAAAAGTGTGGACGGAAGGCTTTGTTGCTGTCAGCGGCATGGTGGACGATTTGTCGGTATTATTTGATTTTTTCGAAACCGGCGAAGGCGCCGATGATGAAATTACCGCGGCATATGGCGAAACCCTTGAGGCGGTTGAAGCGCTGGAAGCCAAAAACATGTTGCGCAACGAAGAAGATCGTCTGGGCGCTGTGATGCGCATCAATGCGGGCGCCGGCGGTACCGAGAGCAACGACTGGGCAGACATGCTCCTGCGTATGTACAGCCGTTGGGGCGAACAGCGTGGATATCAGATTAAAATCATGGACATCCTGCCCGGCGACGAAGCCGGCGTGAAAAGCGTGACGCTCGAATTTGAAGGCGAATACGCCTATGGATACCTCAAAAGCGAAAACGGCGTTCACCGTTTGGTGCGTCTTTCGCCTTTCAATGCGCAAAACAAGCGGCAAACTTCTTTCACCTCGGTTTCGGTGGTTCCGCTGATCGACGACACCATCGAGATTGAAATCAACCCGGCCAATCTGAGCTGGGATACATTCCGGTCGTCGGGAGCGGGCGGTCAAAACGTAAACAAGGTAGAAACCGGTGTGCGCCTGCATTATAAATACCAGGACGAAACAACGGGCAAAACGGAAGAAATTGTGATTGGAAACACCGAAAGTCGCTCACAATTGGGGAACAAGGAAAATGCCCTGCGTTTACTAAAATCGCAGTTGTACGAAATTGAACTCCGCAAAAGGCGCGAAAAAGTAGCTGAAATAGAGTCCAATAAGAAAAGAATAGAATGGGGTAGCCAAATCCGTTCTTACGTGTTGCAACCTTATAAAATGGTGAAAGACGTACGCACCGGATTCGAAACTTCCAATGCACAAGCTGTTCTCGATGGCGGCATTGACGGTTTTATCAAAGCCTACCTGATGGAATTTGGCGGCGAATAATTCACACGACGCATTGTTTTGCGGAATTTTACCTGAAAACGTGTTACGAATGGAAAATTTGAGATAACTCAGGTATACCTTGTCGGCTCCTTTTCATTTTCCTGCTGAAAATGGCGTTTGATTAATGAATTTAACTATTTTAGCCCCGAAGCGTACAGCAAACCAAAACAATACGACATGCAGAAAATAAATTCCGATGGAAACTTCATCAACAGGGAGATCAGTTGGCTCTCGTTCAACGAACGCGTTTTGCAGGAAGCCAAAGATCCGGCGACGCCGCTGTTTGAGCGCATTCGCTTTCTGGGCATTTTCTCCAACAACCTCGACGAATTTTTCAGGGTTCGGGTAGCTACGGTGAAACGAATGATCGATTTCGGCATCGACGAAGACCTGTCGCTGGGGAAGCTCACTCCCGAAGAATTGCTTAAAAAAATCACCGAGATAGTTTCATCGCAACAAACAGATTTTCAGCAAATTTTCTCTCAGATCATGAACGAGTTGCGGGACGAAAATATTTTTGTTATCAACGAAAAAGAACTTTCTTCGCAGCAGGGCGTCATTGTTCGGAAATATTTCCAAGAGAAAGTTTTACCCAATCTGGTGCCAATCATGCTTTCGCGGAAGACGCCGTTTCCCTATTTGCGCGACAGGTCTGCGTATCTGGCGGTCAAGCTTTCGCAGCAGAACGAATTCGGCGATGTGGCATATTCGCTGATACGCATTCCCAGCCGCTCGGTTTCCCGTTTTCTGGTGTTGCCCGGCGATGGCGAGCGAAAATATATCATCCTGCTCGACGATATTATCCGGTTCTGTTTCGATGACCTTTTCTTTTATTTTGATTATGATAAATATGAAGCCTATTCGATGAAAGTCACCCGCGATGCCGAAATTGATATCGACGACGATATTTCAAAATCGTTTGTCGAGAAGATGGAGGCCGGACTGAAAAAAAGAAAAATAGGACGGCCGGTCAGGTTGATTTACGACAATCAAATGCCCGACGACATGCTGAAATTCATTCTGAAAAAAATGAAAATCGACGATGAGGAAAATGTCGTTCGCGGAGGTCGCTACCGTAACCACAAGGATTTCATGGATTTCCCCGAAATAGGAAAATCAAATCACTATTACCCCAAATTACCGCCGTTGACCCACAGGGATTTACGTCCATATTCGAGTATCCTCAAGGTTTTGCGCCGTAAGGACGTGATGCTGCATTATCCGTATGAAAAATTCAGCCATTTCATTGATCTGCTGCGCGAAGCGGCTATCGACCCTCAGGTCGAGGAGATTGGGATCACCATCTACCGCGTGGCGCCCGACTCAAAAGTGGTAAATGCCTTACTGAATGCGGTTCGCAACGGCAAAAAAGTGACCGTGGCGATTGAGCTATTGGCGCGTTTCGACGAGGAATACAACATCTTTTGGTCGGGAAAGTTACAGGACGAAGGCGCCAACGTGATAAACGGAATCCCCGGGTTAAAAGTGCATAGCAAACTGGCGTGGATTAAGCGCGCCGAAGGACACGGGTTTCGCAACTACGCATACATCGGAACCGGAAATTTCCACGAAGGAACGGCGCGAATTTATGCCGATGACGGCCTGCTGACTTCCGATCCGCGCATTGCCAATGAGGTAGCCAAAGTATTCGAATTTCTGAAACACAATTACGAGCATTTCAAGTATGAATGTGTGATTGTTAGCCCGTTTCAGATGCGCAAAACTTTCATGAAGCTGATACGGAAAGAGATTAAAAACGCACGCGCCGGAAAAGAAGCGTGGATGATTTTGAAAATGAACAGCCTGATAGACCTGCCTATGATGAATGCTTTGTATGAAGCTTCGCAAGCCGGCGTGAAAATTCAACTCATTGTAAGGGGAATTTCCGGCATAAAAACTGGCATTAAAAACCTGAGCGAGAACATAAAATGTATCAGTATTGTCGACAAATATCTCGAACATTCGCGGGTTTTCGTGTTTGCCAATGGCGGCGATGCGCGCTATTTCATCAGCTCGGCCGACTGGATGCCCCGCAATTTGAATCGCCGCGTGGAAATCGCCATTCCGATTTATGACCCTGATATTCAGTCGGAATTGCGCGAAATGCTTGCTATGCAGCTCCGCGACAATGCAAAAGCCCGCATTCTCGATCCCGATTTGTCAAATCATTACCAATCTTCGGACAGCGGCGTGAGATTTCGCGCACAGGAAGATTACTATAACTATCTGAAAAACAAACACAAAATTGTTATGGAGATATATCACAATTCGCGTTGTGCAAAAAGCCGCGCGGCGCTTCAATACTTGGAGAAAAGGGAAATTCAAACCGAAATACGAAATTATATGAAAGACGGGATTTCGGAAGATGTGTTGCGCAACTTGCTGGAGAAACTGGAAATGAAACCTTTCGATTTGGTGCGCACACAGGAACAGGATTATAAAGACCATTACGAGGGAAAAACCTTCGACGACGATGGGTGGATTGCGATTTTATCGACAAATCCGAAACAACCGCTCATCGCGAGGACAAGCAATAAAGCAAGCACAGTAATCCCGATTTTTTTCATGTATTGTAATCTCCCGTTTTATATTCAATCTACGCAACTCGTTTGGCATAATCTACTAAACATTTCCCGATTTTCCAACCCTTTTACCCAACTTTTTATAAAGTTTATATAACAGCAATAAACCCCGATAACTGTTCATATAACTCGGTCAATTCCTTATTCAGCCCGCAATATTGTTTTTTGCAAAGCGTGAAATTCCCTTCCTTAGCCATTAACTCGATTTCAACGGCATGATTTGTGCAATTGAACACTTCTGCAATTTCCCGCAAATACGCATCAGGATTTTCTTTTATGAAACAACGAACCTATTCTCCCGGTTCTTCCTTCATTTTATCCAATGTTTCTTGATTATATCTGAACGTGTGTATTATAGCTTTCGGATTTACCGCCCTAAAATCGCCTATCACAAACTCCGCCTTGTCGCTTTCGCGTATGACACGCAATTCCGAAATTCCAAGTCCTTCATCCTGTTCGTCCATTGTATAGTTATATGAGTTCCCAATTCTTTGTGAGTTTCTCATAAGGTCGCTGAAAAACTTCAAGGTATAGGTTTCGCCTTTATCTGTCGTGATTCTTCCCGTTTTCACAAAAAAGCTGTATCGCAATGTTATATCTATATCACCATCATCGTCACGTTCTCTGTCGTCGTCATAATGTGCAGAGCCGGCAGAAATAACATTACCGTCTATAAAATCAAACAGTTCTTCTATTCGCACGTCAAGATTAACCGTTTCTG
>WRIQ01000028.1 GCA_009782655.1 Prolixibacteraceae bacterium | reverse complement strand
AGCTCCTTGGTCGTATGCGGCGGTCTCGAAAGCGCAACGCGTACGCGTAGAGGTTTTTTCAAAAATCAAAGCAATATTTTTCCCTGTCAAAAGCGGCTTTTCTTCGCCAGATTTTTTGGCGGATTTCAAATGGGCGGCCAAGTCGAGCAAATAGGTTATCTCTTGCGGGGTAAAATCCAGCAATTTCAGGAAATGTCTGTTTTTAAGATTGATATTCATGGTATTATATTAAATATTTTCCCTTTCCCGGGGTTTGGAAATGAACGATGAGCGATGAATTTCCGTTTTCACAGCCATTATTACCGCACAACTCATCTCAACCCTGCATAAATCAAAGTTCCAAATTTATGTGTAAGCTTAAAATTTTGAACCTGTTTATTCCCATTCGATTGTTGCGGGTGGTTTGGAACTTATATCGTAAACCACACGGTTTATCCCGCGCACTTTGTTGATGATTTCGTTGGACATTTTTGCCAGAAACTCATAGGGCAGATGCACCCAGTCGGCGGTCATTCCGTCTGTTGAGGTTATGGCACGCAAAACCACGGCATTTTCATAAGTCCTTTCGTCGCCCATCACGCCCACCGACCGAACAGGCAAAAGGATGACCGCAGCCTGCCATACTTTGTCATAAAGGTTCCACTCTTTGAGCCCGTCGATAAAAATGGCGTCGGCCTCCTGCAAGACTTTAACTTTTTGGGGTGTTATATCGCCCAGTATGCGGATTCCCAAACCCGGCCCGGGAAAAGGATGCCGATTGAGCAGTTCTTTTTTCAGACCAAGGGCGCTCCCTATTCGCCTCACTTCATCCTTGAAAAGCAGTCTCAGAGGCTCCACAATTTTGAGGTTCATCTTTTCGGGAAGGCCGCCCACGTTGTGATGCGATTTGATGGTTGCCGACGGGCCGTTCACAGATACCGATTCTATCACATCGGGATAAATGGTGCCTTGCGCCAACCATTTCACATCTTTGATTTTAGTGGCTTCGTGGTCGAAAACCTCGATAAAATTGCGCCCTATGATTTTGCGCTTTTGTTCAGGATCGGTAACGCCCCGCAAGTTGTTGTAAAACTTTTCCGACGCGTCGACGCCAATCACATTCAACCCCATATCTTCATACGACTGCAAAACAGTGCTGAACTCATTTTTGCGGAGAAGCCCGTGGTTGACGAAGATGCAAATGAGATTTTTTCCGATTGCCTTGTTGAGCAACATCGCCGTTACCGACGAATCGACACCGCCCGACAAGCCGAGAACTACTTTGTTGTCACCTGTTTTTTGACGCAGCTCGGCAACGGTGGTTTCGATGAATGAATCGGGCGTCCAATCCTGTTTACAGCCGCAAATATCGACCACAAAATTTTTGAGCAGTTGCACACCTTCGGTAGTATGATACACTTCGGGATGGAACTGAATTCCCCTTGTTTCTTCTCCTGCGACGGCGTAAGCGGCTTGTTTCACATCTGAGGTGGAAGCTATGGTTTTGTAGTCATCGGGAAGCCTGACAATGGTATCGCCATGCGACATCCACACCTGCGACCCCGCGTTTATCCCGCGGAATAGCGGGCAACAGGCGTCGATATAATCGAGATTAGCGCGGCCATATTCGCGCACACTGGAAGGAGCCACTTCGCCGCCATAAAATTGTGCAAGATATTGGGCGCCGTAGCAAATGCCCAGCAACGGCAACTTCCCTTTGATGCACGACAAATCGGGTTTCGGGGCGTTTTCATCGCGTACCGACGATGGGCTTCCCGAAAGAATAACTCCCCTGATGGACGAATCGATGATCGGAAAATGATTGTAAGGATGTATCTCGCAATATACATTCAATTCGCGGATGCGGCGCCCAATCAATTGCGTGTATTGGGAACCAAAATCGAGTATTAAAATTTTTTCTTGCATGCTTTGCTTTTTTTGTCCGCCAAATATACCTCAACAATCCTGAATTTCAAAAGAAGAATGGTCGGGGATTCAGATCCTTTATGGAAATTTTTTGTGCCGTTTACAAATCCGTAAAAAGATGGTGGCGAAACAAAAACGCTGCCTGTTATTTGTCAACAGACAGCGTTTTTTACAATTTCCGGAGCGCCGGAATTTTTACAAAGTTTTAATTCTTAAATTTCTGAATTTCAATGACGAACCGTGTCCCAAGAATCCGATGTGCCCCGATTTATTCAGCAATCCGGGGTGTTTCTGGTTATCGATGGTTTGCGTGCCGTTTTTGCTGGCTTCCGCAATATCTCCGTCGAGGATAACTTCGCCGTTCAGGGTTATTTTGATGCGGTTGCCGATGGCCTGCACTTCCTGAACATTCCATTCGCCCACTGGTTTCAGAAATCCGCGTTTGGCAGGTATCACACCATAAACCGAGCCGTGATATTGATATGCTTCGAGATTTTTGTATATATCGGCGTCATTGTCGAGAATCTGTAACTCCATGCCCACGTAAGCGGCGTCGCCATGGAGAGGCGAACGAATGCCCAGTCCGTTGTTGGCTCCGGGGGTCAATTGGAATTCGAACCGTATGATGAAATCGGAATACTCTTTTTCGGTATACAGGTTGCCTGAGCCGTGTCCCGAAGGTTGGCAGACAATCATTCCTTCCTGTGCAAAATAGTCTACCTTATTGCCTGTCCATCCATCGAGGTCGATGCCGTTGAACATCGGGGCAAATCCTTCTTTTTGCTCTTCAGGGCTCACACTATATGCGACGGGACGCGGAATTTCACGCACGTAAATATCACGAAATTCAAGCCTTGTGCCGTGTGCCTGCAACTCTATCGATTCTTCTTCGAAAATGGGAAGGTTACGATTCCAGTAGTTTTCGAGCACCACATTGTCCGTCACCAAAATGCCGTTCAGATAAACCGTCACCTTATCACCTATCATCTTAATTCTGAAAGTATTCCATTCGTTGATAGGGTTGTCGGCCACACGGAGGGGCGTACTGCGGTTTGTCTGGTTGTTGTACAATCCTCCCGAGCCAACCTGAGCGCCCACATCAACGCGCGAGATATCCCAAGTCTGCACTTGGGGCGAACCGCGCAGGTAAACACCGCCGTCGCCATTAGCTTCCATGCGCCAGTCGACAAACATTTCGAAGTCGCCATACATTTTTTCAGAGCACAGATTGTCGAACCCTTCGCCTTCGAAAATCAGAATGTCGTTTTCCACTCTCCAGTCGCGCCGCATCCTCTCGTCGGCTTTTTTCTGTTCTTCGGTAAGCTGTTTAGCCGTCATTTTCGAGCGGCTGATGGGGTTTCCTGCCAGCCCTTTCCATCCGGTAAGGTCTTTTTCATTAAACATCGAATAGTAGCCGCGGTCTGAAGGAAACGACGAAAGTTTTTTCAGGAGTTCCTGTTTTTGGTATTCAGCTTCAGCGTCTTTGTTCAGCGAAATGGCTTTGTTGGCAATGGCGGCAACCGTTTCTCCATACATGTCGGTGCTGTTGGTTACAATTATGCGAACTGCCTGCACTGCCGCTTGTTGCAATTCGGGATCGTCGAGGTAGCGTGCGGCAAAGACCAGCGACATGAGGCTGCTGTTGCGCGAAACGCCTTCCAAAATCTTGGTTTTTTGCTCTTTCGAAGAAGCCAGTTCCATGGCATTGCGGAACATCAGCACTTTTTGGTCGGAGGTATTGGGCGAGCGGTTGATTCCCGATATATAGCTGTTTAAGGCGGCGTTGCGATGTTTCCCCGGCTGGCTTTCCCTTGCTATTTTGGAAAGTGTACCCAGCGCCGAATAGTCGCTCCATGTGGCAATAGCTTGAATGGCGGCGTCTTTAGACTCTGTTGAGCCTGTTTCAAATTCCTTTTCAACAAATGAGAGGGCGTCTTGGCCTCCAATTCGCGCCAAAACAGCGTAATAGAGCGGAGTTTTTTGCCCGGCCTGCGATATCAATTCCGAAACTGTTTTGACCTGCGATTTATTATCGCCTGTTCCCTGAAGGCTTGCAAAGAGCGCCTGCTGCAATGCCGGAATTTCTTTTTCGCTTTTTGCATTGTTCAAAAGCGCTGCTATTTTCGTGTCGTCGCCTTTTCTGGCCACCGATGCCAGCGCTGTTGCCGCCGCTTCGCGAATTTTTGCGTCGCTGCTACCGGCTTCAGCAAAAATTAATGATGCATGTCCTTGCGCCTGTCGACGGGCGATGATTTCCATCAATGCCACTTTGGCGTCGCTGTTGCTGTTTGCCAGCGCCGCCGCCGCTGCATTGGCAACGCCTTCGCCGCCGATGTTCAGCAGGGCCGCCTTCACCGAAGGAATCATGTCCGTATTGCTGTTAACCAGCAATTTTGTCAGTGGGGCGACAGCATCTTGCCCTCCGGCCAACGCCATGGCCTGGATAGCCGATTTTTGCACATCGCTGTTGCGGCTATTCAGAAAACCGGCAATGACGGGCACCGCATTTTTGTTGTGTTGCGTTCCCAGAAAATAGAGAATCTCCGACTGAATTTCGCCATTTTGTGTTTTGGAAAGTATCTTCTGAAGCTGCGCAAAAACGGATGGCGAATAGTTTTTTCCCATCTGCGAAAGCGCCGCAGCGCGATACTCTTTATCATTCGACTCGAGCGCTTTCACCAAGGCGGGCAATGCGTTTCCGCCCGTCAGGGAGTTCTGCAACACGAGGGTATTTATTTTTGCATTGACAGGCAGGGTTTTATCGCCCGATAGCTTTTTTACGGCTTTTGCGGCAACTTTGGAATTGCCGTTGTCAATCAGGTTTTTCAGGTAGCGGAAATATGATTCGGATGCTTCCACAGGGTTGTAGGTATAACCCGCTTTTTTCGCTTCGGCAGCCAGCAGGTCTGCCGATGAAGGATCGCCCAATTGCGCCAGCGCCAGCAGAGTTGCTTTTTTAATATTTCTATCGTTGGATTTAGCCAAATCGGTAATGGTTTTCAGCGCCGGTTTGTATCTTGTGATTCCCAATGCTTGCACCAAAACGAGCTGTTCTTTTGCGCCGGATTTAGTTAAGGCGGCGAGCATAGCGCTATTGGAAGCTTCGGAGTTGATGCGCGTCAAAACGCGCGCCGCCGGATCGCACAGGCGTTGATTGGACAGCAACGGCGCCACGGCGGTCACCGCTTCATCGCCGGCAATATATTGCAATTCTTGCAACAGGAAGTCTTTCACCTCGTTGTTGCTGACTGTTGCCAACGATTTGCAGATAGCTTGCGAAAAAAGTTTCATCTGGTTTTTATCTTTTCCGCTTGCCACATATTTTACCAGACCGCTCAGGGCAAAGCGCATTTGCGAATCGTCGCCCCCGCCCGGTGGCACCAAGGCAGGAACAATGGTGGCAATCACCGGCTCACCCAGTTTCGACAATTCGCCTGCAATGCGGTCATAGTCAGCAGAATTTTTGGAGGGAAACTGCATCAGCAAGTCGGCAATTTTTGTTTTTTCGGTGCGTACATCGCCCGATTGCTGCGCCCAAGCTCCAAAAGTGAACAGTACAAGCAACAGCGTTATAATGATATTCTTTCTCATGTCATTTTATATTTTTAGTGAGCCTTTAAATATTCCAAGGCGCCCTCATGGGCTGATTAATCAGCAGGTTGGCGGCATGGTCGTCAATAAATTCACATTTCTTCGGGTCGAAGCGAAGCGAACGTCCCAGACGTATGGCGATAATGGCCATATTAACAATGGTTGCCGAGCGGAATCCGTTTTCTTCGTTGAGGGCGAATTTGCGCCGTGTGCGAACCGATTCGGAGAATGTTCCTATTTGAGGCTCAGGGTCGGGGAAAGCGGCCAACTTCTTTGCCAAATCCGGAATATCGCTTCTGAATCCCGGATAAAGTTTTCCATTGGGGCCTTCGATATAAGCGGCATTTTTATCTTTATTATCGCCGTCAAGGATGATTTTGCATCCGTCTTCGTAGGTAAGCTCTATGCGTTTCCAGATTCCTGCGGCGTCGGGATGCTGCTGCTCGGTGTCCACATCCACCCTGATGGGGTTTGTGTCATCCTTTCCAAGGAAATATTGAACGGGGTCGAGATAGTGTTGTCCCATATCGCCCAAACCTCCACCGTCGTAGTCCCAGTAGCCGCGGAATGTTCCATGCACGCGGTGTGGGTGATAGGGTTTGAAAGGCGCAGGGCCGAGCCACATTTCGTAGTCCAATTCGGGAGGAACGGACGGCGTGTCCAACTCGGTGCGGCCTATCCAGTAAAATTTCCAGTCGAAGCCCGTGGTGGCATTCACCGTGACTTTCAAAGGCCATCCGAGTAATCCGCTGTCAACCAATTTTTTAATAGGCGCAACTGTTGATTGCATTCCGTAGAAATTATCGTGAAAACGAAACCAAGTGTTCAGCCGGAACATGCGTCCGTATTGATTCATAGCTTCTTTTACCCTCAGGCCTTCGCCGATGGTGCGTGTCATCGGTTTTTCGCACCATACGTCTTTTCCTGCTTTGGCCGCATCAACGCTCATAATGCCGTGCCAGTGGGGCGGCGTGGCTATGTGCACAATATCAATTTCGGGATTTTGCAACAATTCCCTGTAATCGCTGTAAACTTTCACAGGATATCCTATGGCATCCTGCGCCAGTTTGAGATGATTTTTATCTGCATCGCAGATGGCTACGACTCTTGTCCCTTCGTAAGCGATGTGTCCGCGCCCCATTGAACCAGTGCCGATGATGGCTTTGGTAAGCTGATCGGAAGGAGCAATCCGGTTGTTTCCTCCCAAAACATGGGAAGGAATAATGGAAAAAGCTACTGCCGAAGCCATTCCATTTTTAATGAAATTTCGCCTATTCATGCTCATAAATAATTGATTTTATCTGTTTAATCAAAATAACGTATATTTTCGTTGTCAATTCATTCTGGTTGTAGGCCCGTGAACGATGAGTATCCCGTCGTTGCCTACCTCCATTGCGTCGATAAACACCACTCGGTTATCGCCAGTTTGCGAGGTTCTTCCATGGTAAACGCACAACAGGGTTTTTCCGTCGGGCGCCACGGTAATCGAATTGTGTCCGGTGCCGGTTACTATTCCACCGTGTGTGGTATTTTTTTGTAATACGGGATTGTTTTTCGCTTTTTCGAAAGGGCCCAGCGGTGAGCCCGATGTTGCATACCCAACGGCGTAATTCTTCCCGCCGAAAAAATTGGCGGAATACATCATATAATAAAGATTCTCTTTTTTGAAAATATATGAGCCTTCTGTCCAACGCCGGTTTACCTCGCCCGAAGTCACCGAGCGGCTTTCCCATTCGCTCTGTGGATCGTTCATCGTCACGGGCGGATGCAACAACAACTGCGGTTCGCCAATGACGTCAGAGAAATCGGGCTTCATTTCCACGCCGTAAATCCAGCTCTCTTCAATCTCATTGAACATGTTTTTTCCACGCGCCCAAGCCGACAATTCGCTTTCCACAGGATTTTTGTAGCAGCAGCGCGAATAATATAAATACACTTTGCCGCCGTCGAAGAGCAGGTTGGCGTCTATAATGGGATATCCGGGGTCGAAAACAGGGCGGTTGTACAAATCGGCATAAGGGCCTGTGGGAGTGTCGGCAACAGCTACGCCAATTCTGAAATTTTCAAGCTCATTGTCGGGATTCTCGCGCCAGTCGGCGCTGTAGAAAATATAAAATTTGCCGTTGCGTTCATACAATTCGGGCGCCCAGAAATTGGCAACGCACCACGATTCTTTGGTATTTCCCTGATAAACACGCCCTTCGTCTTTCCACTCGTTCAAATCATCTGAAGAATACATTTTAAATCCGTCGGTTACTCCTCCCGTTCCAATCATGTAATACCGATTATCGGAAGCTTTCAGGATATAGGGATCGCCGAATTCGACGGGAAGCGGATTGCTGAAAGCCAAAACTGTTCCTGTTTTTCTACAACCTGCAAAAAAACAGAGCGAAATGATGATAAAAACAGACTGAAAACGGTTCATTTCAAAAAAAATTACCTGATTACAGGTTGGAAAAATACACTAAATTGCGCTTAAAAGCAAAAAATGCAACACAAACTTTTGCAAAAATATCAAATGCAATTCAACAGCGAGTATGATAAATATCATTCTATCGCGTTAACACATATTATGTTAACATATTTTACAAATCGGAATGCCCAGCAAAAAACAGAGTTTTTTGATATCTGAGGCAAGGTGCCCTACGCCAATGGAACAATGATGCGAAGGCCCGGCTTTAGCCCAGTTATCCATAAAATCTTTGGCGCTGACGGGGAATCGGTAGCGGCTGTTTGTGTTGCCGATATTCAGGACTTTTCCCGCTACTGACTCTCCTTCGGCCACCAACAGGAAAATTCCGTCCCTGCCCTCAACCACCGACAGCAGCGTGACATCTCCATGTTTCACGCTCATCTGAATGGATAGTCCTTTGCCGGGTTTGCCGTGATAAACAGGCAGGGAAACCAGCTTCACACGTCCTTCGGCGATGGCGAAATGCGCAGGCCCGTCGTGTCCCCACAACACCACATCGTCGTTGAAATCCATTGCATAAGGTTCTGAAAAAGAACCTCCTGCGCCAAGCAACGCTGTTATCTGCATGGCTAAGGCGTTTTTCACTTCACACTCGCCGGCTACCGGAATATTTTTCCCTGTGAGGAGTGTGCTTCCCGCAATGAATGAGGTTACTATATCTTCGTAGTCGTTGCCGGACGCTCCCTCGTAATAATAAGCCATGGACGAAATCCTGCTCTCTTCCACCATTTTATCCAGAGCAACAGAGGTTTTCGCCGCCCGTATCAATTCTTGCTCTTCGCAGTCGGGCATGACTTCGAAAGCTGTGTTGAATTCGTCGAGTTTGTTGTGTATTTCTTCTTCCGAGACTTTGTCGCGCAATTCTTTCAGGCGGCACATTTCCAGCAGTTCGAAATGAGTTCCGAAAACGCCCGACAGAGCCGTCAGGTCGGAATATACATCGAGCATTCCGTTGTAATAATGGCCCAGAACGCCCATTCTGCTTTTGCGCATGGCATATTTCACTTTTGCGGCTTTTATCCAGCCTGCCAGTTGTTGCCAAACGGAATCGTCGGTCAGGCAGCCGGTAACAATTTCATACCGCAATCCCATTCTGTTCATCACACAGGCAATCTCCGGAACCGAGCAGGCCTGACAATTGGCTAACCACTCGCCTGTCATGTGCCCGGCGTCGTTCATGCTGTTTATATAGTCGTAGTCGATAGCGGCGGTGGGTTGCAGGTTCAGAATTATTACCGGCACATTCAAAACCCTGACTATCGGCAACACGGTCGACGAAAGTGCATAGGTGGAAACGTATAAGAACGCCATTTCGATGTTTTCGCTGTGCAGGAAAGCGGCGGCTGTTTGCGCCTTAAAAGGATCGTCGACCAAACCGGCGTTTACAACTTCGCAATCGTTTCCGGCGATATTTTCCGCGATCTGGCTCAAATAACCCTCCAATCGCGGCAGCAGCCCTTCAAACTGTTTCCAATAGGTATTCAATCCTATTCCAAATATTCCAACTTTCATACTGTATTTTTTTTAGCGCTTGATTTACTTGAGATTCTATTGACATAAATTTCCCTATTTATTTTTAAAAACGGGAGATTGCGCTTCTTCTGACGGCGTGTTTCCCTGCACATACGGCCAGCCGTCTTTCCATTGCAACCTATCGAGCATCAGCTTGCGGCCTTTTGGTTCTGCCTTATCCACTGCATGATACAAAATCCAGTAGTTGGCATTGTCGTCGACGACAATCTCAGCATTGTGGCCTGTGCCTGCAAAACGCTCATTCCCATGAATGATCACCTCGTGGCGATTGTCCGACATGCTCTCGCCGTTTCTGTTCAGGTAAGGGCCAAACAGATTTTCGGAGCGTCCCGCCACTGTTGTGTATGTGCTGTTTACGCCTTGGCAACACGAGC
>WRIQ01000027.1 GCA_009782655.1 Prolixibacteraceae bacterium | reverse complement strand
CGAGTGGCTGAGGTTGCGCCAGGGAGTCGAGTGGCTGAGGTTGCGCCAGGGAGTCAAGTGGCTGAGGTTGCGCCAGGGAGTCGGACAAAGAGGGGGTAACAACAGAATCAATAGAGGGCTTTCTTTGCCTTAGGGAGTTGAGGGGGTTGACGGCTGTAGCAACTTCATCGTCGGGTGGTATGTTGGCGCCTTGAGAAGAGGTGTCTTGAGGGGGAGTTGGCAAAGGAGGAAGGAGTTGGCGGAGTCGGGTCCGAGCGGCTGCTGCTTCTGCACTGTCTACCTTATGCCTGGGCAAGGTCACCAAACGCAGGGTGTCGCCCCGAACATAGGAGGTATCCATGACGTTGTTGTCGTCTAAGCCGTAGGTAATAAAAACTGGATCCTTAGTCAGCAATACCTTTTGGGGGTTTTGCTCAAAATGACCTTCATCGCCCAAGAGTATAATCGCCTGAGTGGTGTCTAATACCTGAATATTCCCGTAAAGAGAACCTTTGGTATGCATCCGGTCAAAAAAAAGGGTGTCTGCCCAAACCTCCTGATTATCAGTTTGTACGTACACATTTTTGAAAAAACGAAAAAATTCTCGATCGCGTTCGTACCGGCTCTGTTCAGACCTGAGGTAGCCGTCTGTATGCCAGGCATGCACCCGCCCGGTGAGGGAAACCACACGGGTATCTGTTTGGTACTGAGCAAAATCGGCCTTAATCAGCACGGTGTCGGTAAACATTTCTACCATCTGATTAAATTCAAAGCGTTTTTCTTTGGAATAATAGTGTCCGTTCCGGCTTTCCAACACATTTCCATCGCTGTCTACCATGCTCCCACCGTTATAAAAAATGCCGATACTGTCTTTGGTGTTAAAGTCTAAGTATTTGGTGCGTAATCGATTACCGTCACTGTCAAAGAGCTCTACCAATGGGCCGCGTACCTGAGCCAGGTTGTCGTTACCCATGTAGTGCAGGGTCTCTCCCTTTAACTGGGTTTGATCCTGTATCACCTGCACATGACCTTTGGCATCCACAATATTGTCTTGCTGATTCCAAATGGCCGTATCGCAAAGAATATAAGTATTGTTATGTAGGAACTTAGCGCCGCCGCTGATCATGCGAAAGGAGGCGCCGTCTTTTGGAAATATCTCAAATTTATGGGCAGAGATAAGGAGAACACGGTTTTCTTCCTGGTTTTGCTGGTTTTGCCGGTTTTGCTGTTGGCGGGCAAAGCCGCTTACTAAAGCCAAAAGAGAGAGCACACTGATGTATAGAAAACCTGATCCTTTCATTCGTATCTTATTTTACCCAGCCGGAACGTAGAAAAGGACACTCCTCAAAAAGGGGATCAATCCGGATATAGGTATTTTTTTGCTTTTGGGTAATAAAATCTTCTACTACTTTCTCAAATCGCTGGTTGTTGGCAAAATCAAGGATCACCTGATAATCATCTTTGAGGTTAGCGGGATGAGCCGGAATAATTTTCTCTAACTGGATGATTTTATATATGGTATTTCCCGATGTTCCGTCGTTGGGGCGTCCGGGAGTTAATCCCGAGTCGGTGGTTTCGTACGGGTCGGAGATTTGAAAGGGCCGGAGGTTGCGCAGGGCGACCCGTGGGGATTCCGCCATCAGTTTAATATTGCCGACAGCGGATTTGGTTCGCGCGGCCCGCGGGTGCAAAACGACCGTGCTGGCGAAGTGGGGCGCACCCTCAACGTGAAAGATTTCGATTTGGAGCGTATCTTCGGGAAAGAGGGCGTTCAGGTTGTTCACCTTTCGGGGCTCATTGGCGCACTCTCGCCGCAGACCAGTGAGTTTTGCCTTCATTTGGCGCGATTTGCTAAAAAATACGACACGCGCATCTCATTCGATCTCAACTACAGAGCTTCCTTTTGGAAAGGCCGCGAAAAAGAACTGCACGACATTTTCACCGAAATAGCTTCCGTGGCCGATATTCTCATCGGCAATGAAGAAGACTTCCAACTATGCCTCGGCATTAAAGGCCCCGACGCAGGAGGAAAAAGTATCACTTCCGAAATAGACGGCTTCAGGGAGATGATAGCGAGGGTGAAGCAACAGTTCGACAACGCATCGGTGTTTGCCACCACGCTACGGCAGGTTATCAGCGCCAATGAGCACCTGTGGGGCGCCATCATGTTGGAAAACGAGAACTGGCATGTGGTTGAACCGCGCAAGATAAATGTGCTTGACCGTATTGGCGGCGGCGACGGTTTTGTCGGCGGGCTGCTCTACGGGATTCTTAAAGGCTGGGAACCCGGAAAATGGCCGCAGTTCGGATGGGCTACAGGCGCTCTGGCAACCACTTTCCTCACAGACTACGCCCAACCTGCCGACGAAGAGATGGTGTGGAGCATATGGAAAGGAAATGCACGCGTGAAAAGATAAAATTCGCGAATCCGTAAAATAAAAAAATCACTGGAAGATGTTATACTACGAAAACGGCTCGCCTGTTCACAACCTTTCTGCCGCCGATTTGAAAAGCGGTTTGCAACAGGCTTTCAACCGTGTGGGAAAAAGAAGCAAGGTTTTGGCAATCCCGCCCGACTATACGCGGTTCCCGTCGCGTGCCGGCGAAATCACCCGGATGGCTTGGGAATACTACGGCGATAAACTCACCGATATTCTTCCCGCTTTGGGCACCCATTCACCCATGACCGGTGAACAAATTTTGCATATGTTCGGGAAAACACCGCAAAGCCTTTTCCGCATCCACGACTGGCGCAACGATGTGGTCACATTGGGAACGGTTCCTGCCGAGTTTGTCAGGGAAGTTTCGGAAGGAAGCGTAGATTATTTCTGGCCGGCGCAGGTGAACAAACTGCTGGTTGATGGCAGATTCGACCTGATTTTGTCCATTGGGCAGGTGGTACCCCACGAGGTGGTGGGAATGGCAAATTACAACAAAAATATTTTTGTGGGTACCGGTGGAGCCGAGGGCATCAACAAAAGCCATTTTATAGGCGCCGCCTATGGAATGGAAAAAATGATGGGGCGTGCCGACACGCCCGTCAGGAAAATTTTCAATTATGCGTCGGAGAATTTTGCCGCTCATTTGCCCATTCTCTACGTTCAAACTGTTGTGGGCCTCAACAAGGAAGGAAAGCTCCAAACTTACGGTTTGTTTATTGGTGACGACTTCGAAGTTTTCGACAAAGCGGCAAAACTGTCGTTGCAGGTTAATTTCGAAATGGTGGAAAAGCCGCTGCAAAAAGTGGTGGTTTGGCTCGACCCTACGGAGTTTAAAAGCACTTGGCTGGGGAACAAGTCGATTTACCGCACCCGTATGGCCATTGCCGACGGTGGAGAACTGATTGTGCTGGCGCCCGCTCTCAGGGAGTTCGGCGAAGATAAGGAAATAGACAGGCTGATTCGTAAATATGGCTACATGGGAACGCCCGCAACTTTGAAAGCTACTTCGGAAAACGAAGAACTGCAAAGCAATCTGGGAGCGGCGGCGCATCTCATTCATGGCTCTTCCGAGGGGCGGTTTACCATTACGTACTGCCCCGGAAAAAAAACCGATAACCTCAGCAAAACCGAAATCGAAAGCGTAGGATTTCGGTGGGGCGATTATGACGAAATGGCAGCCCGCTACGATCCTGAAGAACTGATGGATGGCTTCAATACGCTCCCCGACGGCGAGGAATTTTTTTACATTTCCAATCCTGCTTTGGGGTTGTGGGCATACAAAGACCGGTTTGAATTTTAGACGATGAAAACTATCAACTGGGGCATTATCGGCGTCGGCAATGTGACCGAAATGAAAAGCGGCCCGGCTTTCAACAAAGTCCCTGGGTCGCGGTTAGTTGCCGTTATGCGCCGCGATGCGTCGAAAGCCGAAGATTATGCCCGCCGCCACAACGTACCCCGATGGTATGACGACGCCGACGATTTGCTGAACGACAAGGAGGTAGATGCGGTTTATGTGGCTACGCCTCCCGATAAACATGCCGAATATGCCATCCGCGCCATGCGCGCAAGTAAGCCGGTTTATGTGGAAAAACCCATGGCGATGAACCATCGGCAGTGTATGGAAATGCTCGATGTTTCGCGCGATACGGGAATGCCCATGTTTGTAGCCTATTATCGCCGCACTTTGCCGGCGTTTGTGAAGGTGAAAGAGTTGCTGGAAGCAGGCGAAATAGGTAAACCGCTCACTTTCAACATCCGTTTATACAGGGAGGCCGCCGAACGAAACATGAAACCCAGAGAGATGAGTTGGCATGTGAATCCCCAAATTGGCGGCGGCGGCCGTTTTTTCGATTTGGCGTCGCACCAGATCGATTATCTCAATTTTCTGTTCGGGAAAATAGCTGATGTGAAAGGTTTTGCCGCCAATGGCGCAGCGCTTTACCCTGCAGAAGATACCGTTTCCGGAATCTTTAATTTTGAAAGCGGAGTTACCGGCACGGGGAGTTGGTGCTTTGCTGCACACAAATCGTGTGTCGTCGATACTTTTGAAATCATCGGCGACGAAGGAATGATAACGCTTTCATTTTTTATTCATGGCGAAGTGGTGATGCAAAACCGAACCGGCATCCGGAAATTCAGGTTTCAAAATCCTGAAAACATACAGTTTTACCTTATACGGCAGGTAGTGGAAGCGTTGCAAAACAACACGCCATGCGTCAGTACGGGTGAGACCGCCGCGCAAACCAGCGCCATTCTCGACGAAATGGTCAAAAACTATTATCAAAATCAACATATCGGAATATGAAACAGGGAGGCCGGAAGTCGACGATATTAAAAAAGGGGAAGACGGTTTTTCCGCGTGTTTCAAACGTCCGTTATAAATTAACAATTGAGTATGAAAATCATCATCGATAACAAAATTCCATACATAAAAGGAGCGCTTGAGCCTTTTGCCGACGTGGTTTACCTCCCCGTAGGCAAAACCACCGCTGCTGATGTGAAAGACGCCGATGCGATAATCACTCGCACGCGCACCCTCTGCAACGAGGAGTTGCTGGCCGGTTCGAAGGTGAAATTCATTGCCACGGCCACCATCGGTTTCGATCACATCGACGCTGAATATTGCCGGAAAGCCGGCATTGTGTGGGCTAACGCGCCCGGCTGCAATGCCCGGAGCGTGGAGCAATATATTGCTTCTGCGCTGTTTACTTGGGCGTTGAACCGTCGCCAACGTCTGGAGGGTAAAACCATCGGAATTGTGGGCGTGGGAAATGTGGGAAAGAATATCGCCCGCTTTTGCGAAAACATCGGGATGCGGGTTTTGCTCAACGACCCGCCGCGCGAAAGAGCGGAAGGCGGAGACGCTTTTGGGACACTGAGAACCATTCAGGATGAGGCTGATATCATCACTTTTCATGTTCCTCTCAGTCGCAGCGGCCGCGATGCCACATTCCATATGGGGAGCGATGATTTTATTTCGGGGCTGGTGCGTAAACCGCTGCTGATAAACTCCTGCCGCGGCGAAGTTTTCGACACAAATGCCATTATCGCCGCTTTGAAAAATGGAAAAATCGACGATGTCATCATTGATTGCTGGGAAAATGAACCCCTCATCGATATGGAATTGCTCGATCTGGCTTTTGAAGCGACGCCGCACATTGCCGGCTATTCCAAAGACGGAAAAGCCAACGGCACTGCCATGAGCGTACAGGCCCTCAGCCGTTTTTTCAAGCTGGGAATCGACAGTTGGCAGCCTGAAAATGTGGAGTTGCCCGATTCGACAATCATCGAACTGGACGGCGAACAACGCAGCGATGAAGCGCTGATAGCCGAAGCTGTCCTCACGACTTACAACATCGATGCGGACGACGAGGCCCTACGCAACAATCCGGCGGATTTCGAAATGCTGCGTGGCGATTATCCCGTCAGGAGAGAATTTCCAGCATATACGGTTCGGATCAGAAATGCAAACAACAGCGTCGTCGAAAAACTGATAAATATGGGATTCAGGATTGAAGAAGTATAAAACGGCAAGTTAGCAGCAACCGGCGGGCGACAGTGTGTATTGACAAAGAAGGCAATTAGACAATGAATAGAAAAATGAAACATCTAAAATTACTCTTTCTGCTTTTAGTTTTAAGCAGTAATGCTGTTTTTGCGCAGCAAGTTAATTACAGCCAAGCATTAGCAGATTTAATTTCCACAAAAAAATGGTTTGAAATTGAGGATTATTATCAACAACACAAAGACAGTGTTGATAAAGAGTTCGTAGAACTTTGGTATATTGCAGAAACAGGAAAGGTTTTTAATCGTCCTTTTGAATCAATCAATGCTTATGAACAATTGATTGATAAGAATCCGCTCAATATGGATATGCCAACCTTGATAGATTTATTTTGGCAGCCTTTATTGCAACTATGTGCTGATGTGCAAGAACACGCAAAAGCGAAAGAGCTATGTCAAAAAGCGATAACTCTTTTAGAAAATGACGCCATTGTTGATTCTGAAATGCGTTTATCATATATTCAGGAATTTACACAGGCAATTGAAAGTTTTATGCAATTTGAAAAATTATATTTAAAATCATCTATCACTAAAAAAGGCGATAAGGCAAAAGAAGTAAAATTAATCAAAAACGATTCGAGTAACGGCATTTTTTTTAACGCAAAATGGAACGGAAATAAACTGAAAACTTTTTTTGATACAGGCGCAGGAGCTTCTTATATCTACAATAGAACAATTGCAGAAAAAATCGGAGTAAAATTAAATGAATCTGATACTATAATTATGAATAATGGAACCATACGTGGCTTTATGGGAGTAGTGGACAGTCTCGAATTAGGCGATTTTTGTATAAAAAATGTATCTGTTTTCGTTAATATTGAAACAATTGACCCTACCGACTCAAATCAAGTATTATGCGATTCTATTTTGAATTTGATGTTTGATATTGTACTTGGATTTTCAATTATCAGACAATCAGGCATTATTGAATTTGATTTCGGAAATAATACAATGTCATTTCCTCAAAAGGCACCCCTTACCAATAAGAAAAATCTCTACATTGATAAAAAACTCTATCTAAATATGGAAATCTGTAATACAAATTTCTTGTGTTTTTTTGATACAGGCGGAGAAACGGGACTGACAATCAACACCGACTTTTACGGGAAAAACAAAGATTGTATTCCCGTAGAAGAACAAACATACAAATCAGGTGGATATAGTGGCGCTTGTAATCAGGCAAGTTTTATTCTTAGTAACGGATATGATTGCCCGCAGATAGACATTAGTATAAATGACCAAATAATAACGATGATAAACGATTGTTCGGTGGCTAAAGACCAAGAAAGCGATACTAAATTTAGCACAGAAGAGAGTGGTTTTTTGGGCAATGCTATTTTCAAATATTGCAAAAAAGCGACTTTTGATTTCGTCAATATGGTATTTAGTGTGGAGAAATGAACAAAAGCGTAATAAACTTCAAATCGGCTGCTGCTAAAGGTCGGTTTTGCGCAAGGGCGGCAGTAACTCCGCAGAAAGAAACAAAGTAACGAGCGTTTGACAATTTTTTATATCTTTGCCTTTTTATTCTTTTTCAGGTACGGGTCATTTATGAAAAATGTAATATTATGCGTTTTATTTTTCTCGTCGGTTGTCGCCGCTTATGCGCAGCAACCGGCACAGGTCAGGAAAATAGAAATCACGAACTCAGAGTTCATCGAACTTAATCCTCCCGATTTACAAAGAGTCATCGGCAACGTTGAATTTCAGCACGAAGGCATGACTATGACCTGCGACAGCGCTTATTATTACGACCGTCAAAATTCGCTCGACGCCTTTGGAAATGTACATATTACCAATGCGGAACAAAGCGTTACCATTGATGGAGATTTTGCCAAATATCAAGGCAACGCCAAACTTGCGGAAATTTGGGATCATGTAGTCCTTGTGGATTCGAATGCTGTGTTGAAAACCCAACACCTGTATTACGAAATGAATACCAACATCGCCTATTATAACGTCGGCGCGGAAATTACCAATCAGGACAACATCATGGTCAGCAAACTGGGAAATTATCACCGCAACACCGACATGTTCTATTTCAAGAAGGATGTGGTGCTTACCACGCCCGACTATACTATTGATACCGATACGCTGAATTACAACGTCAAAACAAAGATAGCCGACTTTGTGGGTCCGACTTTCATCCAAAACGAAAAAGATACTATTTTTTGCGAACGGGGATGGTACAACACCAACGACACTGTGGCGCTTTTCCGCCGCAATGCGTGGATCAAAAGCGGCAGCACAACCGTTAATGCCGATACTTTATTTTACGAAAGTCAAACAGGCAACGGACGGGCTTTCGGCAATATTGTCATAGTGGACACTACCAACAACGTGATTCTCAAAGGTCATAAAGGCGCTTTCAACAATCCTACGGAAAGGGCATGGCTTACCAACCGCGCTCTGCTGATCATGGCGGAAGAAAAGGATTCGCTTTTCCTTCATGCCGATACCCTGCGTTCGGACGTGGATACATCGGGTTTCAAGGTGATGAAGGCATACAACCGTGCGCGATTTTTCAGCAACGATATGCAGGGCAAATGCGATTCATTGGTTATGTCGTTGCAGGATTCGGTCATCCACATGTTCCGGCTTCCCGTGCTTTGGGCGCAAAACAACCAGATGACCGCCGAGCATATCGAAATAGAAACCGAAAACCAGAAACCCAAGCGGATGAATCTGCTCAACAAGGCATTTATTGTTCAGGAAGATCCGTCGGGTTTTAACCAGATCAAAAGCCGTAGAATTGTGGGCTTGTTCCGCGATAACGAGTTATACCGCGTAAACGGTTTCGACGACAGCGAAACCGTGTATTATCTTTATGACGGCGCTGATGTAACGGGAGTTAACAAAATGAAAAGTACCAATATCGTCATACTTATTGAAGACAGGAAAGCGCAGGAGGTTAAAAATTACGTAAACATTGAGGGAGAGATGATTCCGATCAACGAATTTGACGCAGATGAACTGACTTTACTCGGTTTTAAATGGCAAATCAAACTGAAACCGACGGACAAAGACGACGTTTACGAATGGCGGGAGGACGCCGAACAACCCGTCAAAGAGACTGTCGCTGCCGACGCTGCAAAAGACAGGTCAGCCGGCACAAAGACGACGCCGACAACCGGCAGCGCAAGAGAAAGACCGGCAAACACGGCGCCAACAACGAATAATACAACCGAAAGACCGGCAAACGCGAGACCCAATGCTCCGACGGGCGGAAGGACGCAATTACAGCGCACTGATCAAAAATAACCATCATTTTATGTTACCGTATCATATCATTGAAAATAGAATGCTGTTTCTTTGCGCAGGTTTTGTTGACTGGCTCGAAAAAAGGCAGGCGCCTTGTTTCTACAAATCGGCGTTTGGGGTGGAATGTCCCGGATGCGGTATGCAACGCGCGTTCATCGCGTTGTTGCGCGGCGATTTGCTCGACAGCCTCAAACTGTATCCCGCTTTGATACCCACCATCATCCTGATGGCGTTTCTTGCGGCGCATATCATTTTCAAACTGAAAAACGGAGCAAAAATTCTCCTGTACATGTTCATCATCAATGCAGTAATCATTGTTATCTCATATTTATATAAATTAATCTTTTAATCTTTCTTTATGGAAAATCTTGATCAAAACAACAAATTGGAATTGCCGGGCGCCACAAGTTCGTTAGTGCTGGGAATTTTGTCCATCTCCATGTGTTATTGCTGGGGCACGATAGGTCTTGTGCTGTCAATTATCGGACTTTCGTCGGGCGTAAAAGCCATCAGCGCCTACACTGCCAATCCGGGCGTTTATACTGAGGGTTCATTCAAAAATGCCAACTCAGGAAAAGTATGTTCCATTATCGGACTTATTTTGAGCGTTCTGTCGTTACTTACGACAATATTCACATGGTCATCAACCATAGCCTGGATCAAAACGCTGCAAGGACTTGGTGGCTTCAATTTCTGAAATAGAACAGGGATAAAACAGATACCCGTGTGAAATATATACTTCACGCGGGTAATATTTGTGCATTTTTATAA
>WRIQ01000026.1 GCA_009782655.1 Prolixibacteraceae bacterium | reverse complement strand
AAGGATTCCCAAGAGCGCATTCTCAACGGTGTCGTGGCGATTGCCACTGACCACAATTCCGGCAGGTTTGTTCACAACTGCAAGGAAATCGTCTTCGTAAACCACATCGATTTTTGCACTGTAAGGTTGTCGGGCGACATAATCGGGGCGGCGCCACTCGATTTGCATTCCGGCAGAAACGAAAACAGCCGTTGAGGCAATTTCGCCATCGACAAAGAGTTCCCCGCGCCTGACGGTTTTTTTCACACCCGATTTGGTTTCCAATCCACGGAAAATTCCTGCGGCATAATCGCTGAGCCTGACGGCTTCAATATCGGCCGGAACGGTGTGGATATTATTTTCGTTGGACATAATGCACATGAAAAGACGCAGCTCTGCAACTCCCCTCCTCGCATAAATGAGGGGGAAATGGCTCGGCGCGTGTAACGCATAAACCCGAAAACCTTTCGGAATAATTCATTTTAGGAGAATGCATATTTTTACGGACAAATATAATTTTGTATGTAGACGCATCCCCATACACGGCACAAAAAAAGGAGCTACCCGCAGGTAACTCCTTTTTTGCGTGGGGAGAGAAGGATTCGAACCTCCGAAGGCGTCGCCAATAGATTTACAGTCTACCCCATTTGACCACTCTGGTATCTCCCCTTGTTTGAGCCGGATGTCAGATTCGAACTGACGACCCCGAGATTACAAATCACGTGCTCTGGCCAACTGAGCTAATCCGGCAAGGGTTTTCAGTAAAATTTTTCCTGAACGCGTGCATTTTTCGGAAATGCGGCGCAAAGGAAAGCAAATATTTTCGAATCTGCAAAATTTATTTTTCAATCCGGTGAAAGAACTTTTGAAAAAAGTGGGTAAGCTATCTGCATCGCACCGCTCAACCACTTACCCTTGCTGCTTTCCAACCCTGGGGGAGTTCAGCGGGAGCTGGTCGTACAGGACTTACCCGCGGCAAAAGTAAAAAAAAATGTTGTAAAACCCAACTGTGCAAACCGGACGTTCCCTTTTTTTGAAATATCAACGGCGAACAGGCGCCACAATGTCATCAATATTGAATTAATGCTTTTATATTCTGTATTTTACATCATCTAAAAAAACTGTTATCTTTGCACTTTGTTAGAAAATCTTAAATTTTTTCAGATGGAACAGATAATCAATAGCGAGCCAGTCCGCACAACGGAAGAAAAAGGAAATCTCTTCAGGCTCACGCTTCTCTATGGCGGCGGCATCGCCATAATATATATCGCGATTGCGTTGATTTTTTATTTCGCCAAAAGCATGGATTCTGCGCTGTACCGCTTTTTCGGCTACCTTTATTGGGTTGCGGCGGTGATTTTTATTCAGGTTCAATATCGGAAATCGCTGGGCGGATATATGAAATACGGGCAGGCAATTGTCGCCACTTTGACAACCATGTTTTTCGCTTCGCTGATTGTGGGGATTTTTATTTATATTCAGAATAAATTCATTGCCCCCGAATCGATTGGCAATGTGATGCTTGCCACCGAAGAAAAACTGTACGAAAAAGGTTTTTCGGACGACGATATTTCGATGTCGATGCAAATGTTTTCACGTTTTATGAAGCCGGCTTTTTTTGCCGTAATGTCTGTTTTCAGCACCACTGTCACAGGGCTTGTGATCGGAATTGTTACCGGATTTTTCACAAAAAAAGAGAAACCGATTTTTGAATAACATTATCATTTTCACATGGATATTTCCGTAGTAATACCGCTTTATAACGAAGAAGAATCGCTGCTTGAACTGGCTGACTGGATTCGCGAGGTGATGGATAAGAATCATTTCAGCTACGAAATTTTGCTCATCGACGACGGCAGCAATGATCGTTCGTGGGAAGTTATTGAGGAGCTGAGCATCCGCAACCCCAATGTCAGAGGAGTCAAGTTCAGGCGTAACCATGGCAAATCGGCGGCTTTGTATTGCGGATTTGAGGCTTCGCGCGGCGACACGGTAATCACCATGGACGCCGACCTGCAGGACAGTCCCGACGAAATCCCCGAACTCTACCGCATGATCAAAGACGAAAAATACGATTTGGTATCGGGCTGGAAGAAAAAACGTTACGACCCCATGATGAAAAAACTGCCGTCGAAGCTGTACAACGGAACTGCGCGAATGGCTTCGGGCATCAGGCTTCACGATTTTAACTGCGGGTTGAAAGCCTACCGCAAAGCGGTGATTAAAAATATCGAAGTTTACGGCGAAATGCACCGCTACATTCCCATTCTGGCAAAAAATGCAGGTTTTACGCGCATCGGCGAAAAACCTGTTCTCCACCAGGCGCGAAAATACGGCAAAACCAAATTCGGCATCAGCCGCTTTATCAATGGCTATCTCGATTTGCTCACGGTGATGTTCATCCAGAAATTCGGGAAAAAACCCATGCACATGTTCGGTTTTTTGGGTACGCTGATGTTTCTGGTTGGTTTCGGTTCCGCCATTTATGTGGGCGCCAACAAACTTTCTCTTCTGGCCAAGGGCATACGTTCCCCTTTGGTGACTGATAATCCTTATTTCTTTTTGGCGATTGCCTGCATGATTATCGGGACGCAGCTTTTCCTCGCCGGATTTATTGGCGAACTGGTTTCGCGCAGCTCGCCCGATCGCAACCGGTATTTCATCGAAAAGCGAACCTTCGGCGACGAACAGAATGCCTGATTTTGCCGATTTACGCATGAAAAACGATACGTCCGTAATATTTGAAGAAAAGAGAGAAACAGGAATGATTATCAACGATACGTTCCGGTTTTTGCGTAGCGAATGGAAGCCGTTGCTGAAACTGATCTCCGTTTATATTGCGCCCTTTCTCATAGTGAACGCCGGCATGAAAGTTTTCGTACAAATGAAAATCATGGCCGCAGGCAACATCATTCAGCCCACCGACCCCGAAAAATTCATGGAGCAGATGAGCGGCCTTTCCGTAAATCTGTTGATGTACACGGTGTTCGCCATTTTCATACAATCGTTGTATGTGGCTATTATATGCTCATACATAAAACATTATGTGATTTTCGGGAAAAATAATTTTTCGCTCGACGAAGTTAAAACGATGCTATTCGCAAATTCTAAAAAAGCCGTTTCCATGGGCTTCGCCGCTGCTCTCGTTTGTTTTTTGGGATTGTTTCTTTGCATTGCACCCGGCATTGCGGCGTCCATTTTTCTTTCACTGGCAGTTTATGTGGCAATATTTGAGGATAAGGATACAGCCTCCTCGTTGCAAAGTTCGCTTTTTCTCGTCCGCATGAATGTTGGCTCCACATTGGCTTTGCTGTTGCTGGGCATTTTGCTGGCATGGCTGGCTTCTTTCGCCGCCACCATTCCGATTTATATTGTGGAAATGTTTTCCCCGTTGCCCGACAATTATCTGGAACTCCCGCAATGGTACTGGTGGCTGTCGGGAATTGCTTCGCTGATCGGCTCGCTGGCATCGATTTTCATGTTCGTTTTTCTGGCGTTCCAATATTTCAATTTCCGTATCCGCATGGAAAACAGATGATGGAGTTGGGAAAAGCCACAAAAAGCCGCTTACCTTTTCTTGTCGAAAAAATTTTTCATCAGCGCCGTGCATTCTTCTTCAAGGATGCCGCCCGTCACTTCGGTTTTAGGATGTAGAATGGCCGGAGCAAATTTACTGAAACCCCGCTTCTCATCGGTTGCGCCAAAAACAATCCTTCCGGTTTGCGCCCAAGCCAGTGCGCCCGCGCACATGGCGCAAGGTTCAAGCGTCACATAAACAGTGCAGTCGTTCAGATACTTTCCGCCCAACAGATTGGCCGCCGACGTGATGGCCTGCATTTCGGCATGCGCCGTTACGTCTTTCAGCAACTGCGTGAGGTTGTGCCCGCGGGCGATAATTTTTCCAGCGCTCACCACCACGGCGCCAACGGGAATTTCGCCTTTCGCAAAAGCTTCCCGAGCTTCTTGTAGCGCTTTGCGCATAAAATATTCGTCGGAAAATAATTTCATTTGCACAGATGTTTTGTCGAATCTTGTAATCACTTTCTCTCAACGTTCTGCGGCTTGGGGCAGGCGGGGTTTCCACAAAGGCTCGGGCGAGAGCAAACGATGATATTACCTGCATGGTGTCAGCCGGAATACGCCCCACTTGCGACAAACTGCTTGTTAGTTGCAGGAGATAAATCTTCCTGTTTTTGCTTATTCAATAAAGTAGGTGTTTTTTGTTCTCCATTGTTTTAATTTAATTTCCACCCAAAAACAGTAAATACCTAAAGTAATAATAGTCAGCAAAAACCACGTTATCCAATGTCCAAACAAATGAACTGCCTTTCCTTCAAATATTAAACGTTTTCCG
This sequence comes from Prolixibacteraceae bacterium, assembly GCA_009782655.1. The sequence continues at coordinate 5,726 of WRIQ01000026.1, read as the reverse complement.
GTAATAACTGTATGTTCCGTTTCCCATTTGTAAATCATACAAGAAGCCCAAGGCAGGCAAATTCCAAGTGTGAACACTGTTACAATAACTCCTGCGATTCGCCACCCGATAAGTTGCAGCAATCCGCCATCAAAATAAGATTCTTCTTTTTCCATTATACTTTAGTTTTAAATTTAGACTGCAAAACCAAAAAACTTACCTGTTTACAAGCTTTTGCCCTATTTTTTAATCCCATAATTTCTTCCTTTTAATATCTTTCGTTTAACTTTCAGTTTTCTATTTTATTGTCCATTACATTGTTGTTCACTTGCGCCTAACCCCGTTTTGTCTGCTTCCGGTTGTGTAATCGAAATAACGCTCGCAATTTTTCCGCTTTGGACGAACGATTTGTAATGCAAAAGCATAGGGGCAAAGTTAGAAATAAACCGATTAAACAAAAAGACCGGACTCTTTCAAATCCGGACTTTTCAATGAAACTATCTTATTTAAATTCTTGTAATTAACCTCTTATGAACAATGCTTTTATAATCAGCGATGCCATGCGTGGATTTTCTTTCAGCCGCCGTGTGCAATATCCGAACCAGTCTTTGCCGAAGGGAACGTAAACCCTCATTCGGTGACCTTTGGCGACAATCGACGAACGCAATTCCGGCGTGACGCCATACAGCATCTGAAATTCAACCGATTTGGGATCGGGATTGTATCTCTCGATTAATTTATACGATTCGTCGACCAAATATTTATCGTGCGTGGCGATGCCCACGTTAATTTTATGTTGCAGCATGAATTCCAAAAGCAGCAGATACTGCCGCCTCACTTCGTCGTATCCTTTCCATGCAATTTCTTTTGGTTCGATATAAATTCCTTTGCAGAGTCTGAAATCGAGCGGAGATTCGGGAGTATGCACGGTGAGCAATTTTTCCAGATCGTCGGGCGAACGCCGCATATATGCCTGAATAACAAGACCCACATGATTGGGAAATTCGGCTTTCAGCCGCTTGTAAAGTTCAATTTCCATATCAACGCATTGCGAATCTTCCATATCGATACGCACAAAACTGTTTTTTTCGGCGGCCCTCTTCACAACTTCGCGGATGTTTAAATAACATTTTTCCGCATCGATGAGCAGCCCGAACATGGTGGGTTTCACCGAAAAACTGCCCCGTATGCCTTCATCTGTAAATCGCTCGATAATTTTCACATATTTATCTTTGTTTACTTCCGCCTCCTTAATATCTGTTATAAATTCTCCTAAAAGATCGATGGTTACCAAAATGCCTCCGTTATTCATGTCTTTCGACACCCGCAATCCATCTTCAATGGCTTCGCCTGCAACATAACGTTTCGAAAAAACCCACACTAATTTTTTCGGCATATATGGCAAAATACTGGCTATTAATTTATTAAACATGCTTTCTAACTTTTTCTCTTTTTAATAATTTGATTTATTCATGTTTTGCTAAAAATAGTGTACGGCCAACGCCTTTTTCTATGATGTTTGTCAGCGTAGAAGTATGATTTTAAACATGCTTCCCCAAAATATTGTCTGACAATTAATTATTTTTTTTGAATAATCTGTTTGCATTCACATGAAAAAGTTATCTTTGTCAGGCTAAAAAAATATTTTGTAATGAAGGGAACAAACTTAATTGTAAGCATTATTTTGGCTATTGCAATAATAGCGCTTTATGTTTTGTATTTCGTGGGCGGCTCGAAGAGTCAGGCGGAAAGCCCCGGCAGTGTGGAAACTCCCGTTCAGGAGCATACCGGTTTGCGAATCGCGTATGTGAAGTCGGATTCTTTGATTGTTAATTATAGTCTGGCTGAAGATTTACACGACGAGTTTATGAAGCGGCAGGAAGCCTATACGAAAGAGTTTACCACCAAAGGCTCCACCTTTGAACGCGAATACAACGAATTCCAGCAAAAGCTTCAGCGCGGTGGTTTTTTGACCGAACAAAGCGCCATGAAAGAAAACGAACGACTTTTGGGGAAACAGGAAGAGCTCCGCAAACTCGAGCAGGATTTGACAAATAAGCTGGCCGAAATGCAGGCGGCTAACAACCAGCAAATCATCGACAGCCTGCTGAATTACCTGAAAATATACAACGAAAACAAAAAATACGATTACATTTTCAATGCCGCCGACATACTCATTGGCCCCGAAGCCGATAATATCACGGTTGTTGCGCTGGATGCGCTGAACAAAAGGTACGAAGTTTCCAAAGCAAAAAAATAGGTTGTCATACCATTATATATATAGTATTATGCTCATAAATCCGGGAACCACCCCGGATTTTTTATGTTCCTGATTGTTTTCATCGAATTGTCATATGTTTGCCGACTCCTATTTTTCGAAATATAAACCCTTTGTCCCGCTGATAAAAAGCAGCCCCGCACGCGATTTGTCGCTCTTTGTGATGATTCCCTGCATGGCCGAGCCTGACATAATCAACACCCTCGAATCGTTGGCGCAATGCGATGAGCCGCAACAAAAAACCGAAGTGTTCGTAATTATCAATGAGCCGGAATCATGCCCCGACGAAATATCAGCCCTCAACAAAAAAACTTTCGCAGAAGTTGAAAGTTGGAGCACCGCACACAACACCGGCAAAATAGCATTTCACACCGCGCCGCCCGTTAAGTTGATGCAAAAATGGGCGGGAGCAGGCTTGGCGCGAAAACATGGAATGGACGAAGCTTTGTGGCGTTTCAACCAAATCGAAAACTGGCGGGGCGTCATCATTTCGCTGGACGCCGATACGCTTGTCGACGCCAATTATCTGACAGCCATCGAACAACATTTTGCTGCAAATTCCTCTCATGTGGGAGCAACCATCGCATTCAGCCATCAGTTGGAAGGGCTTGATGAAAAACACAAATGCGGCATCCTGCTCTACGAAAAATATATGAAATACTACAAAGAAGCATCGACATTCACCGGCTTTCCCAATGCTTTGTTTTCCATAGGTTCTGCGTTTGCAGTCACCGCCGAAGGTTATATGCGTCGCGGCGGTATGACACGGCGCAAAGCGGGCGAGGATTTTTACTTTTTGCAAACGCTCACGCAAACCGGCAAAGTGGGAGAAATAAACAATACGTCGGTACACCCTTCGGCGCGTGTATCAGACAGGGTGCCTTTCGGGACGGGTCCAACTATGCAACGCTGGATGAACAATTCGCCGGATTTGCAATATACATACGATTTCAACGCTTTTCGCGACCTGAAAAAGCTGTTTTCGCAACACGCCGGATTGTATAAAATCTCGAATTGCGACTATCGGATATTTCTTCAATCGATGCCCGAAACCGTACAGGCATTTCTTGCTGCCGATGATTTTTGGGAGAAACTCGAAAACCTGAATGCCAACTGCGGAAATACAGCGGTTTTCAATAGCCGGTTCTTTCAGATCTTCAATGCTTTTAAAATTCTGAAATTCATCAAATTTACGCACGAACATTTTTACGGCAAAAGGCCGCTCGACGATGTCTGGAACGAATTAAAAGATGCGGAATCAGCGATTTCCGATTCAATTTAGATGTTATTATTTCTCGTGCCTGAACTTATTGCGTAACAACTTTAAGGCCTTGCCCATCTGTGCTTCCACCGTTTTGATGGATAGATCGAGTTTTCGCGCTATTTCAGCATATTTCATTTCATCAAACCGGCTCATTTTGAATATCTTTTTACATTGAGAGGGTAGTTGTTCAATGGCGTTATGCAGTTGTCGGTTCAACTCCTCAAGTTCGAGGGAATCGTATAATTCTTCGGCGATATGGCTGTTTTTGGATTGCACAGGACGTTGTTGCTGAACCAACCTGATGCTGTTTCGACGAATTGCGGAGATTAAATATGACTTCACGGAATTTTCAATGCGCAGCGCTAAACGATTTTCCCACAAGTAAACGAACAAATTTTGCACGACATCACGTGCAACGTCTATATCATGAGTGTATTTTGCGGCAAACAGGCACAGAGGGGTGTAATATTTCATAAACAGCAACTCAAAAGCATGAGCATTGCCTTCCTTAATGCTGTTGTAAAGCATCATATCTAACTCATGTTCCATTTTGGTTGTTATGAAAGCGCAAATTTAAACAAAAAAATTACATTCTCAATAAGGGTATTGTGCGGGTTTTTGCTCTTTATGGTGAAACATCATATTTTATTGTTTTATGTCAGACGAAAAAACAAATATCAACTGGGATCTGATTGCCAAACATCTTACCGGCGAAACCGATGGCATGGAAGAAGCGCAATTGGCGGCGTGGTTGAGTAGCAGCGAAACCAATCGCCTTTATTTTGAAAATTTGGAACACTGGTGGCAGCAGACAGAACAATTTGCCTTGTACAGCAAGATTGACGTTGCCGCCGATTGGCAGAAAGTGAAACAGCAGCTCAAACTGTATCAACCTGCAAGCAAAATGATAGCGCCGCGCCGAATTTTTTCCGCGCGTTTCCGCAAAGTATTTTATGCGGCTGCGGCTGTTTTATTACTGGGTATAATGATACCGGCTGGTTATAGATACATGAAGCCGAAAGTTGAACAAGCGGCAATACAATACGTCGAGGCGGTTACCGGTCGCGGAGAGATAAAGACTATTTTTCTTTCCGACCGAACAAAGGTCATACTGAATGCCGATAGCCGGATCAGATACCCCATCGAGTTTAACAGCGCCGAACGTTCGGTGGAATTACAAGGAGAGGCTCTTTTTGATGTTGTACCCGACAGCCATCGCCCGTTTACAGTGTCTGCCAATGAAATCAATATTACAGTGTTGGGAACTGTTTTCGATGTCAAGGCATATGCAAACGACAAAACTGCAACAGTTTCTGTAGCTTCCGGAATGGTGGAAGTTGATTTGGCAGGAGGAAAAATGCTGTTGGAAAAGAACCAGCAAATGAAAATTGACAAGGCGTCCGGAAATTTTGAAAAATTAACGATTGACGCCGATCTACATTTATCGTGGGTTGACGGTGCGCTGTATTTTTATCGTACGCCGGTTAAAGAAGTGGTTAACATGCTCAACCGCTATTATCCGCAAATAGATATTGAACTTGCCGACGATGATTATTCAATTTTGATTTCGGGGAAACATGACAACAAAAGGCTCGAAGCCGTGTTGACCTCGATCATTTATACCACCGGGCTCAAATACAAAAAAACAGGAAACAAATTTATTTTATATCAAGACAAATGAAATATCAAAAATTCAACCCATAAATCATCCTAAAAAAAATGCCTATGTAACATCACGACGAAAGCAAAAAATGGGCGATTGCCAAAAAATGACCATCGCCCACAAACGCTCCGCGATGACACTCAAATGTTGAAAGCGTCGAATGTCAAGCTGGAGAAACATTTTAATGATTATGTATTATTTTTTATCACTAAAACATGGCAAGTATAAATATTTATTTTAGAAATATAATCATGCGTTTTACGCTTTTTGTTACAATTTGCAGCATTGCCGTCAGTATGGTTACAGCCGGCGAAGTGTTGTCGCAAGTAAAAAAGGAGAAAGACATCAATTTATCTCTGACCAATTCATCGGTTGTATCTGTTATTGAAGCCGTCAGCAAGGAAACAGGATACAATTTCTTCTACAATGAAACCTACCTGATGCAATTGGATTACATCACCGTCAGGTTGGAAGACGCTACATTACAGCAGGTTCTTCAACAGATTTCCGACCAGACGGGGCTCGGATTCCACAAGGTAGAC
>WRIQ01000025.1 GCA_009782655.1 Prolixibacteraceae bacterium | reverse complement strand
CAGGGTTCTAACATGGCTTTGCCCATATGGGGTTATTTCATGAAAAAAGTGCTTGCCGATCCTTCGCTGAAAATAACCGAAGATGCTACATTTGAACGTCCGTCAAATTTTAACGTAAATTTAGATTGCGGAGGCCCCGAAGCAATAAACACATCGGGAAGCCGTGAAGAAGACGACTTCTTTTAACCGTTTTCAGGAAAGCGAATGTAAGAGCGAAAAACTTTAAGAAAGATTAGGAATTTATTCTCAGTAACCTCATATTTGCCGTTCGTAAAATAAAATCAACATGGAGAAACAAATGCTGCTGGTCATCGATATCGGCAATACGAACATCGTTTTCGGCATCATCAAAGGCGATCAATGGATTGGCAACTGGCGCATACAAACCGACGACAGAAAAACTGCCGACGAATATGAAGTGATATTTCGTTCGCTTTTGTGGCATGGGCAAGCCAACGGTCACGAGGTGGAAGCGATTATCCTGAGCAGTGTGGTACCCAACTTGGTACAGCCCATCAGCGACATGCTGGCAAAGCTTTTCGGGCAAAATCCGATTATTGTGGGCCCCGACATATATCCCAAACTGCCCATCAAAATTCTGAATCCTTACCAAATAGGTTCCGATTTGGTGGTCAATTCTCTGGCAGCATACACAACTTACGGCAAGTTTGTGACGGTGATCGACTTCGGCACGGCGCTAACGTTCACCACCATAGGCGCCGAGGCCGTCATTAAAGGCGTGGCCATCGCTCCGGGACTGAATACGGCCGTCGATGCGCTGGCCGGGAAAACAGCGCAATTGCCGCGCGTACACCTGAAAGCGCCGCCCTCAGCGTTGGGACAAAACACCATTCATGCCATTCAATCGGGGGTTGTGCTGGGGTACGCAGGGCTTGTTGAGTCGATGATTCGCTGCATAAACAGTGAACTCGAATGTGAAGTCACCGTAGTAGCGACAGGCGGCCTCTGCCAGATTATGGCTCCCATCATTCCCGCAATCCATCATGTGGAACCACTGCTGACCCTCAATGGATTACGACTGGTTAAGGAGTACGTGAAGTGATCGGTACAAGAGGCAGCTATTTGTTTTGGGAAGAGTTGATTGTAAACAATCCGCATCATCTGTTATATCAATTTCCGGATTATATTTCATGCAAACCGGGTTCAAAAAATCTCCGGAAGTTGAAAATTAACCTTTGTTTTGTAGTTTTGCGTACTTTTCCAACAGGATTTTCCATTCCGGTTAAGCAATATATTATTGAAAATTGAGTTTATTTCAACTGAAAACAAGATATTTGAAAGTGAGATTTTTACATACGACGCTGTTATTCATTTTAGTATGTCTCCTGACGGGCTGTTCGACCGAAAGGAACACCACAACATCGAGGACATTTCACAATGTAACCTCGCGTTATAATATTTATTTTAACGGGCGCGAAAGCATCAAATCGGGGCTGGCACGTATCGACAGATCTGTTGAGGAAGATTTTACGCAGATAATCCCCTTATACAAAGATAGCTATCAATCGGCGGGGAACGCAGCCCGCTCCGATATGGAAAACGCCATTCTGAAAGCCACAAAGTTGATTCAGACCCATTCCATAACCGTCAAACCCAAAAGACGCAGAGTCCGCACAAAACGCTATCAGGATTTTGCCAGCCGCGAAGAGTTCAACAATTGGATCGACGATAGTTATCTGGTTATCGGGCAGGCGCGGTTTTACCAGCACAACTTTGTGTCGGCCATCGAGAACTTCAATCTGATAACCCGCAAATTTGAGAAAGAAGACACCCGCTTCGAAGCCATGCTGGGGCTTGCACGCAGTTACAGCGAAATGGAACGCTATAAGGAATCTTCCGAAATTTTGCAAGCATTGCAGTCGGATCGCAATTTCCCAAAAAAGTTGGAAAAAGAATTGGCCAAAGTGAGCGCCGACTATTATATGAAGCAAAAAGATTATCCCGAAGCTGTTAAGTTGCTTGGGATAACCATACAAAAATCGAAGTCGCGAAAGGAAAAAGCCCGCCTGCAATATGTTTTGGGGCAATTGTACGAGGCTATGGGCGAAACCGGCAGAGCTGTCGAGGCGTTTCAGGCCGTTACCAAATACAACGCTTCCTACAAAATGGCGTTCAATGCGCGAATCAATGCGTTAAGCCTGATGGCCGGCAACGAGAACAACGAGATGCTGCGCAAAGAGTTGAGGAAAATGCTCAAAGACGAAAAAAATGAAGAATTCAGGGATCAGATATATTATGCGCTGGCCAACATTGCCATGGAAGAAAACGACGAAGAGCAAGCCATCGAGCTTTATCAGAAATCGGTAGCTTCCAGTGTCGACAACAATTTTCAACTAGCGCTTTCGGCAGTGACGCTTGCCGATATTTATTTCGATAAAAAAGATTATGTGGGTGCGCAAGCCTATTACGACACGGCCATCGTTGTCATCGAACCCAAATATCCGAATTACCAAATCATCAATGCGCGGCACGGCAGTCTTTCGCATCTGGTGTCAAACCTGAAAATGGTTGAAACACAAGACAGCTTGCAACGGCTGGCACAAATGCCCGAAAATGAGCGTAATGCGCTGATAGACCAATGGATAGCCGATGAACGCGAACGCTCGCAAAATACCGAACTGCTTGCCGCGCAACAAGCTGCATCCAGCGGATATTACCGCGCCAACGAATATCGCTACGGATTGGGGAGATCGTCGGCAGGCGGCGGATGGTATTTCTACAATCCGCAGACCGTATCGTATGGAAAATCGCAGTTTACGCAAATATGGGGAAAACGAAAGCTGGAAGACAACTGGCGGCGTATTAACAAAGAGATAGTCTCCTTCGACGAGATCGACGAATTTGCCGGAGTGATTGATTCGTCGCTCATTGTAGTGCGCGAAACAGACCCCATGAAACGCGAATATTATACGCAGGACATTCCTGTCAACGATTCGTTGATGGCCATTTCGCATCTCAAAATACGAGATGCTTTATACAACGCAGGGCGGATTTTCAAAGCCGATTTCAGTGATTATCCCCGTTCCGCCGAATCGTTCGAAGAACTTAACCGGCGCTATCCCGACAATATTTACCTGCTGACGGCTTTCTACGAACTCTATGATTTGAACGAGCTGATACCCGACAAGACCAAATCGAATGAATATCGTGAATTGATTATCAGGCGCTTCCCCGAAAGCAACTATGCGCAATACCTGCAAAATCCCAACTTTTTCGCCGACATGCAAGCGAAACAGGATCGGATGAACAACCTGTATATGGAGGCATTCCGCGATTATAAGGGAGGGCGCTATTCGCGAATCCTGCAAACCGCCGTCGAATTGAAAAGGATGAAACCCGACAGCCTCATGTTGTCGAAAATAGATTTCATGGAAGCGGTGGCCGGAGGCGTTCAAACCAACATGCAGAATTTCGAAAAACTGCTGAATAAATATGTGGCAGATTATCCGAAGGGAGAACCTGTACCATTGGCAAAAGAGATACTTACGCTGATAGAAGACAGCACGCTGGTAAACTATCAGCAGTTGGTAGCATCGGGGTATATTCACGAGGAGATTAAAAATGCGGAAATTATTTCCGGCTTGTCGCCCGAAAACGATGAATTTGGAGGAAAATACAGCTACGATGGCGACCTTGTCCACTACTTTGTGGTTGCATACCGGAGCAATGCCAATGTGGATTTGAACAGGCTTCGCTTCGACATTGCAAACTACAATCTGGATCATTACACCCGTTACGATTTCGACATTGAATCGGAAAATTTGGGAGAAAATATGGTTTTGGCGACTGTGCGTTCGCTGGGCAACAAAGAGCAGGCTTTGATATATTTCAGGGCGATAATCCGCAAAGCGGAAATTTTCCGTTCGTTACGCGGCATTGAATACAACAACTTTGTTATCTCCTCAACCAACTATCGGCAACTGCTGGAAGAAGGCTCCATCACCGATTATTTGCGTTTTTATATCAAAAACTATAGCCAGCAAACTGGCGGCGATTTTTCCGACGAAGATTACGAATCGCCCGAAGAACTCATGGCACGGGCGCAACGCGAAGACGAACTGCTGGGCGACAAAGGCCGTTTCGTAGCAGTCGACGTGCCTGTTTCCGAAGCCATGTTTACGTTGCCTGTCGATGTGACACAAAATTTTGTAATTGCCGTGATGGACACAAAACTGTCGATGCGCAATCTGCTGAATCAATTTGCCGAATTTAATCGACAGGAATTCCGCACATGGAACCTCACCGTGCAGGTAAAACAGGCGGGAGACTACCAATTGTTCATCACCGGCGGATTGCCCGGCTACACCGAAGGCATTTCATATTGGCGTGCGGTGATTCAGCAACGCGCATTGTTCGGTTCGCTGGGACAGACCTCGTACCGAAATTTCCTGATTACCGACAAGAACCTCAACAGTTTGCTGGAAAATATGGCCTTCGATATGTATATGGATTTCTTCCGCGTCAATTACATACAACGGGCGGGACAAGCGCCCGGAACACAACAGGATACGCCTGTCAGTCCGGCGCAGCAGGATTCCGGCTCGCAAAACCAGACGCCGGCGTCCGAAGAATCATACAGCGGGCTCTATAACAGTCAGACGGAGGGCAGTCACATTTTTGTGTTGATGATCCCTTCGCAAACCGAAGGAAAACAGAAGATGATCGATAATATCAATCAATTTGACAACGACCATTTTGCCGCAGCAGGGTTAACAGTCGACGAAACGGCGTTGGACAATTCCCGCACACTGATTCGTGTTTCGGGGTTTGCCGATAAAGAAGTAGCCCGTGAATACCTGAGCCGGTTGGTACGCGACCGCGCTCTTTTTGCACCCCTCGAAAATGTGGATTACCGGAATTTTATTATCACACCGACCAACCTCGAAATTTTTATGACACGGAAAAATGTTCTCGAATACATGGACTTCTACCGGAAGATTTATTTGGGACAATAGTTTTCTATGTTAAATTGCGTTAACGCTATACAAAATGGCCTTAATATTTGTTATTTCATTATAACATAAGAAAATCGACAGAGAATGAGAAAAATTAGCATATTATGGGTGGACGACGAAATTGATCTTTTGCGTCCGCACATCATCTTCCTGAAAGAAAAAGGCTATGAAGTAGATACCGCCAACAACGGCTCCGATGCGCTGGACAAAGTGAACAAGAGCGATTTCGACATTATTTTTCTGGACGAAAATATGCCCGGCCTTAGCGGATTGGAAACGTTGACCCGCATAAAGGCGATAAATCCCAACGTGCCGGTGGTGATGATTACCAAAAGCGAAGAGGAAAACATAATGGACGAAGCGGTGGGCGCGAAAATATCGGATTACCTGATTAAACCGGTCAATCCGAAGCAGATTCTGCTCACGCTGAAAAAAAATATCGATCAAAAAAGGTTGATCACGCAGCAAACCACCTCGGCATATCAGGGACAATTTTCTGAAATTGGAATGCGTTTGAGCGACCGCCTGACCTTTGACGAATGGGTAGAGCTTTACCGCAAGCTCGTGTACTGGGAGTTGGAGTTGAGCGCATCGGACGACCAAGCAATGGACGATGTGCTGATAATGCAGAAAAATGACGCTAACAACGCTTTTTTCAAATTCATAAAAAGCAATTATCTGGGATGGTTCAACAAACCGGTGGGAGAGCGACCGTTGATGTCGTATGATTTATTCAAGCATAAAATATTTCCACTGCTAAACAACGGCAAAAAAGTGTTTGTGCTGGTTATCGACAATCTGCGCTACGACCAGTGGCGCGTGTTGAGCAATGTGCTCAACGAATTTTACAGAATCGACGAAGAGCAGCTCTTTTTCAGTATTTTGCCTACGGCGACCATGTATGCGCGCAACGCCTTTTTTGCCGGATTGATGCCCTCCGAAATTGAAAAATTATATCCTTCGCTGTGGGAAGAAGACGACAACGAAGGCAACAAAAACCAACACGAAGAAGAGCTGTTAATCAAACAGATGCAGCGACTGGGACGTAAAGAGAAACTCTATTTCGACAAAGTGGCGAGCGTGAAAAGCGCAAAAAAATTGTCGGACAGCATCAGCGGGATTCTCGAAAACAATCTCTCGGTGATGGTTTTCAACTTTGTGGATATGATTTCTCACGCCCGCACCGAAATGGATATGATTCGCGAGTTGGCCGCCGACGAAAAAGCCTACCGTTCGCTCACCCTGAGCTGGTTTAACCATTCGTTGCTGCTCGATTTGCTCAAATCGCTGGCAAAACACGATATTAAAATTGTGGTAACCACCGACCACGGAACCATCCGTGTGAACAATCCTGTTAAGGTTGTCGGCGACAAGGAAACCAACGCCAACCTGCGCTACAAATTGGGCAAAAATCTGGCTTACAAAGCAAAGCAGGTTTTCGAAGTTACCAATCCGCGTGAGGCTTTTCTGCCGTCGCGCAATGTCAGCACCAGCTATATTTTTGCTCAAGGCGCCGATTTTTTCGTCTATCCCAACAACTATAATTATTACGCAAAATATTTCGACAACACTTTTCAGCATGGCGGCATCTCCATGGAAGAAATGATCATTCCCATTTCAACCCTGAGCCCAAAGAAATAAATTTGCGACCGAAGTGATTGATTCGCAGTAGTTTATTTGCAAATGGGGCTTTCTTTCGCCCTCAATGCGGCAAGCCGTTTTGGGCTTTTGGCGAATGAATTTTTTCAATTTTTGTGCGCTTGCTCTGCACATTTCGCCAGTTCTATAAACTGCTCCACAGAGAGTTGCTCGGCGCGTTTTCCGGCAAATTCTGAGGGGACAGCAAAATTCAGTGGTTTCAGGGCGTTGCTCAAAACTTTGCGCCGCTGGTTGAAAGCGGTTTTTACCACAGTTTTGAAAATATTTTCGTCGCACCCCGGAGATTGGCGGCTGTTTCGTTTCAGTCGCACAACGGCGGATTTCACCTTGGGCGGTGGCGCAAAAACATTTTCGCTGACAGTGAACAGATATTCGATATTGTAGAATGCCTGCAACAGAACGCTCAAAATTCCGTAGCTTTTGTTGCCCGGCTGAGCGCAGAACCTTTCGGCCACTTCCTTTTGAATCATCCCTACCACCTGCGGAATGCGGGAGCGAAATTCGAAAATCCGGAAAAAAATCTGTGACGAAATGTTGTAGGGAAAATTCCCGATTATGCAAAACTCGTCAGCGAAAAATACATCGACGTCCATTTTCAGAAAATCGCCGTTGATAATGCGCAATGTATTGGTGTCGAAGTAGTTATTGAGGTAGTCAATCGATTGGTTGTCAATTTCGACAACAGTCAGGTTGATATTTTCATTCTGAAGCAGGAAACGGGTGAGTACGCCCATGCCTGGCCCTATTTCCAAAACGTTGGCTGGGCTGTCGATGTCGAGGCTTCCCGCAATTTTACGGGCAATATTCAAATCCTTCAGGAAATGCTGCCCCAAACCTTTTTTCGGCCTTACAAAATCCATCAATCGCAATATTATTTTAAAAATCCGCCTCCCTGAATCAAAGTAATTTCTATTTTTGCACAATTCGATGAACGGGAGTGCGGTGCAAAAATACGTAAGTTTGCGCTGAAAGCCCTGCAAGCAGAAAAATGTTTTCAATTAATAATTTACGAATTTGGCGTCGAAAGCAACAAAAATCGCGAATATTTTGATATTCTTTGCCATAGGAGTTCTCATCTTTTGGTTTATTTATAAAGATCAGGATATCGACCGGATGTTTTCCATCCTGAAAAATGATGTTAACTATTTTTGGATTTTGCTTTCGATAATATTGGGCATTTTGAGCCATATTTGCAGGGCTGTGCGTTGGCGTTACCTGATAGAACCAATGGGGTACAAACCGCGTTTGGACAACACTTTTTATGCAGTCATGGTTGGCTACTTGATGAATTTAGTCATTCCGCGCATGGGAGAAATTTCGAAATGCGGTGTTCTGACGCGCTACGAAAATATAAACTTCGCCAAACTCATCGGAACCGTTGTCACCGAGAGGATTTTCGACATACTGGTTATGCTGTTTTTCACCCTGCTGATGGCGCTCACGCAATTCGGGGAGGTGGTTGGTTTTTTGAACGAAAAACCCGAAATGAAAACCAAGTTGTTTTCCGCCCTTATTTCGCCTTTTTTGTGGGGATCGTTTATTGTCATTGGTTTGTTATTTTTTTCCTTCAGGAGAAAAATTAAAGCCAGCCGTTTCTACCGGAGAATCGGGAAAACCCTGAACCAGTTTAAGGAAGGCATTCTTTCGGTGCGCTACATTCGCAAAAAAGGAGCTTTTATTTTCCAGACTTTTTTCATCTGGATTTTATATTATCTGATGCTCTATGTCGCCTTTTTCGCTTTCGATTTCACTTCGCATCTTTTGCCGCTTGAGGGCCTGACCGCTTTTGTTTTTGGCAGTTTCGGGATGGTGGCTCCCGTGCAGGGCGGCATCGGCGCATGGCATTTTATGACCAAGGAAGCGCTTGCCCTTTATGGCATTCCCAACGAAGATGGGATTGTTTTTGCGCTGCTCGCCCACGGCATAATGACGCTGATGATAATTGTTGTGGGCGTTTTCTCGCTGATGATGCTGCTGTTTGTTAACCGCAAAAATGTAGCGCAGGCCAAATATAAAGACAGCGCAGAGGCATGAAAAAAAAAGATACCGTAAATACAGGATTATTCATTGCCCGCAGACTTTTCAGTAAAAAAGAGAACAAAGGGCGCCTCTCGCACCAAATTGTCAATATTGCAGTGTTGGGAATTTCTTTGGGCGTTATGGTGATGTTGATAGCCTTCGCCATCGTCACCGGTTTCAAAAAAGAGATCAGCGGAAAGGTTTTCGGGTTCGGGGGGCACATACAAATTGTGAATTACGACTCGAACAACTCATACGAAACCGCGCCTGTTTCGAGGGAGCAGAAGTTCCTTAAAGATTTTGACAAAATAGAAAACATACGCAGGGTCAATGTTTTTGCCACCAAACCGGGGCTCATAAAAACCAATGAATATACGCAAGGTATTGTGTTGAAAGGCGTTGCTCCGGATTATTCGTGGGATTTTTTCGAAATGTCGCTTGTTGCCGGAAAGTTGCCCAATGTGGACACCTCCGAACGCTCCAACGACCTGCTCATTTCGTCCGGTTTGAGCGCTGCACTGAAACTTAAAACCGACGATCAGGTTTATATGTATTTTATCAATGAAGATGACTTGGTTCCCCGCATCAGGCAGTTCAGGATTTCGGGAATATACAGCACAAATTTTCAGGAATTTGATAAAATGATTGCCGTTACCGACCTGAGGCAAATTCAGCATATCAACAATTGGGACGAAAACCAAATTAGCGGATTTGAAATTTTGCTGCACAATTTTGGAGAGCTGGACAAAACGAACGGAGAAATTTTGAGAGCGGTAGTTAATTATAATTCCAACGATTCGGCGTTGCGAACCATCACCATTACGCGCAAGTTCCCGCAGATTTTCGACTGGCTTTCCACCACCGACATGAATGTTTGGGTTATTCTTGTTTTAATGGCGTTGGTGGCTGGTTTCAATATGATTTCTGCGTTGCTGGTAATTATTCTCGAAAGAATTTCGTTGGTCGGGATTCTCAAATCGCTGGGAATGTCCAACCGGACGCTTCGCTGGATTTTCCTGTACCTCTCAGGATTGCTCATCTTCAAAGGATTGCTCTGGGGAAACATTGCCGGCTTGCTGCTACTGGGCATTCAAAAATATTTTCACATCATCAAACTCGATCCTTCGTCGTATTACATGGATGTTGTTCCGGTAAACCTTACCGTTTGGGGAGTTCTTCTTCTCAATGCAGCAGCCATTGCCATCACCATGTTGATGATGATGGTACCTGCCCATTTCGTCAGCAAAATATCGCCTGTCAAGTCGATACAGTTCGACTGAAGCAGCGCGGGAACTATCAATCCGCCAGCAGCCTGTCAATTTTGGCTTTCATTTTTTCAAATTCAGCTTTATTAAACCCGATGGACAGATACGCAATTTTCCCGTTTTTATCGACTACGAAATTTCGCGGAATCGACTGTTGGGCATACAGCGAATAGATTTTTCTTTCTTCGTCGGGATAAAATGGCATGGCGAATTGCTGTTCGGTTTTGAACTGATTAACTTCGTCGCGGCTGTGTTCTCTGCCGATGATTAGCAACTCGAAGTCGGCATTATCCTTCAGCCTGTTGTATATTTCTTTTTGTATGTGCGGCAACTCGGCGCGGCAAGGCCCGCACCACGTGGCAAAAAATGTGATTAGCACTACTTTCCCTTTTAGGTCAGAGAGTTTTTTCTCGGTTCCGTTGCCTGTTTGGTATGAAAAATCGGG
>WRIQ01000024.1 GCA_009782655.1 Prolixibacteraceae bacterium | reverse complement strand
CGAACGGTTTGCCAAACCGCCCGATCCGTTCCTGTTTGTAAATTACCGGCCCTTTCGATGTTGATTTGATGATTATGGGCAGAACAAGATAAAAAGGCGAAAGTAGAATTATCGCCAGAGACGAAAACGAAATGTCGATCAACCGTTTCATATTGGCTTGCCATGCCGGCATCAGACCGTTGGATATTTTTATCAGCGGACTGCTGTATATGGCTTTCACTTTCACCGTTCCCGACAAAAAATCGTATAAATCGGGGATGCCCCAAATGATGAGCTCCTGATTCTCGATGGAGGTGAGGATGTTGTTCATCAATTCGTGCTGGTTGGGTTCCAAGGCAATGATGACCTCTTCTATGTTGTTGGCGGCGATCACGCTTTCAATCGAATCCAATGTTCCCAAACTGGCAAGGTGGCTGGCGAGGTGGTCTTTTTCATTTCCTCCGGTATGGATATATCCCGTGAAAATATTTCCCTGTGGACGCGGCTGCGTACTCATCTCCTTGAAAACGGTGAATGCCTTTTCGTTGTTTCCGATAATCAGCGTGTTAAATCCGATTTTTCGGGTATGAATACGCCGTGTGGTCTGCGCTGTGAGAATGAGGCGAACGAAGTAGGTGAAAAAAAATTGAAGCCCCAGCAAGGTAAAATAAAGGTTGTAATAGTTTTTGTAGGAGTAGATTGTGTCGTCCAGCATCAAAGCAAAAAACAGGGCGGTAACTCCTACAACTGATGTGAGTACCGTTTGCCAAAGCTCAATAAGCCGCGAACGACGATAAATGTTCTGGTAAAATCCTGTTATGAAATAAAAAAGCAGCCAGCAAACAGGAATCAGCAATAGTCCGAGATAATACATGGAATTAAACTCGATGGGAATTTTGTACCCGAATTTGACAGGTTCAATAACCTGTTTGCGGTAGATGTAAAAAAGTGTCCAACTCAATGCAGCTGCCAGAAAATCGAAAAAGAGATATCGGGCAACCTGCCGCTTCTTGTTCATAAAAAGGTAAAAAAAATCAATGCAAATATATCGGTATTAAGTAACATCAACGACAAATATTTTTTTTTATTGCAACGAAACCCGACACATTCCAGAGAGAAAATGGCTCACATGCAAGACTGCTTGTCTGTAAAAGTCTCATAATATGTGTGTTGCAAAAATAGCTGAGCGATTGCGTGTTTATAACCGTGTGCGGCAGCGCACGGTTTTGCAGGTGAATCGGTTTTATTAGCGAGCTGTTATTTTCTCGAGATGTGCGACAGTTGGAAGGTACCAAAAACCGAATAAATAAAATATAAAGCAAGGGTTACGATGACGAAAAACAGGCCGTCTTCTTTTCTGAAAATGAGATAAACCACAATGATAATCACAAATACTAACAGCCTCGAGAGATTAATGACGGAATGTAAAGCGGTAAATCGCCGGAAATCAGAATGAATATGTTTTATGAGATATGACTGTGTCGAGGCTGTGAAAACATAGATAAAAAGCAATAAAAAAACATACAGCAGCCGATAGTGATCTTCCAAAAAAAAATAGAAAATTACAAATCCAATCAGCGCTATTAAAGCGGTTAATATTGAAATTTTTACTAAAAACCGTTTTATTTCAACTGTCATTTTTTAGGAATGTTCGTTCTATCGGCAGCAGGCCTCCCCATGGTGCAACTCCCGGTAAAAATCGAACCCGGCTCAATGGAGAGCTTAGTGGCCTGAATATCACCCGTAACGTTGGCAGTCGACTTGAGTGTCAACAGATCATGGGTGATGATTTTGCCGTTGACATTTCCCGAAACCTCAACGGTATTACATTCAATTTCACCTTCTATCTGGCCTGTGGTCCCCACAACAAGTTTTCCCTTTGATTTGATGTTACCTTTCAGGTAACCATCTATCCGAATGTCGCTTTCGGCAACAATATCGCCTGTAATCTGCGTCCCTTTGCTTATCAGGTTTATACTCTGCCCTGTCGGTTCAAAATTTGGTTTCTGATTCATCCTCGTTTATTTATTAAAATTTTTGCTGCTACTGGTTAAAATAGTATTCGTTTTTGAGCGTCTGAAAGTACAAAAAAAAACATAACGCGAGAAATTTTTGTCCGTAGAAATAAAAAATCCTTTATAAATGGATGATTTATACATTCAAAGTTCAATAGTTTGGTGTTGTTTTGAGAATAATTCGATGAAAAACCATTGATTTTGTTGCGCCGATTCATATTGCCCATTTGAGGTAAACGCCTCCCCAAGTGAAACCTGCACCGAAAGCCACCAAAATAATTTTGTCGCCCTTTTTCAGTTGGCTTTCGTAATCTGCGAGGCACAGCGGAATGGTGGCCGCAGTGGTGTTTCCATATTTTTCGATGTTTATCATCACCTTGTTGGCGTCGATACCGATGTGGCGTGTGGTGGCGCTGATGATGCGCATGTTGGCCTGATGCGGAACCAGCCAAGCGAGATCGTTGTGGGTGAGGCCGTTTTTTTGCATCAGCTCGGCGGCTACTTCGGCCATCCGCGAAACAGCGAATTTGAAAACGGTTTGTCCTTCCTGAAATATGAAGTGCATTTTATTGTCGACGGTGTGGTGCGATGCCGGATTCAGCGAGCCGCCGGCTTTTTGGTGCAGGAAATGCCGCCCTGCGCCATCAACGTGAAAAATATGATCGATGACCCCGTTTTCATCAATAGCCGGTTCGACCATAACGGCGCCGGCGCCATCGCCAAATAGCGGACTCACGGCGCGGTCTTGGTAGTTGACTATCGACGACATCTTTTCGGCGCCAACAACAACTATCTTTTTGTATCGGCCGGTTTCCACAAATTGCGCGGCGGTAACCAGTGCATAGATAAATCCCGAGCAGGCAGCGCTGATATCGTAACCCCATGCGTTGTTGAGGCGCAATTTTTCGCAGATGATGTTTGCCGTTGCAGGAAAGGGCATGTCGGGAGTGATGGTGGCGCAAATCAGCATATCCACATCGTCGGGGAGGGTTTGCGTTTTTTTGAGCAACGAACCAATTGCTTCGACAGCCAAATCGCTGGTCGCTTTTCTGCTGTCGATGAGAATGCGGCGCTCTTTAATGCCTATCCGTTGCATGATCCACTCATCGGTGGTGTCTATCATTTTACTTAACTCGTTGTTGGTAAGCCTGTATTCGGGTACATATGCCGCTATGCCTGATATGCGGGCATGTGGAGTTTTCATAACCGTCTATATTTTATTTAAAGGCATATAAAAAACCTGCTCGTAATTTATATCGATAATTTCGCCGATAAAAAAACGAACAGAAAAGATAAAAAAAGATCAGAAATGCTTCTGATCTGTACCTATAAGTTGCTTAAACTGCAATCTCTTTTTCGATTACCTGTTTGCCTCTGTAATACCCACATTCGGGGCAGATGTTGTGGTATTTCACCGTCGTACCGCAGTTTGAACAGGTTGAAAGTGTCGGAGCCACTGCTTTGTAGTGGGTTCTCCTTTTGTCCCTTCTTGTTTTTGAAGTTTTGTGCTTCGGATGTGCCATCGTAATTATTTTTTATTTTAGTTATTATTCATCAATCTTTTTAATTCGTCCCAACGTTCGTCGTTTTCCTGTATGTCTTTCCGGCGATATTCTTTCAGTTTCTCAACCATCAGGGGATCGCAGGTTCTTTTTCCGTCTTTGCCGTGCGGATGCACATGGCGCAACGGAACAGCGGTAATAACGTACTCGTATATCAACTGCGCCACATTGAACTGGTATTCGTCGGGCGTCAGCCAGATGATATCATCGCCGCTATCTTCCTGATTTTCATCAAATTTGACATACAGCTTTGCCGTATTTTCGATGGGTTGTCCATACAACTCAAGGCAACGGTCGCAATTCAGTAACACTTCTCCCGAAACATTGATATGCAAAACCATAAAAGTGGTTCTTTTTTCCAGAACCAACCGAATATGTACATCGCCATCTTCAACAAGGCTGTTCCCAAAATTCTCAAAGAACGGTTTGCCGATGTTAAAACCAAATTCATGGTTGCCTTCTTTCAACCCTTTGAACGCAATATTATATATAGACAATCTTTCCACGTTAAAAAAGCGCTGCAAAATTATTATTTTTTCTCTTACTGGCGAAACATTTTTCGAAAATAATGGAGATATATCACGCTATGTGACTTTTAGGTAATATTATCCTGAAAGTAGTCCCTTTTTTGATTTCCGAATTTTTGATGAATATTTTTCCGCCATGATAATTCTCCACAATCCGCTTAGCCAGCGACAATCCCAGCCCCCAGCCTCTTTTTTTAGTCGAGAAACCGGGGCTGAAAATAGTTTTGAACTGCGATTTGGGAATTCCTTTGCCGGTGTCGGTGACATCGAGAATTATTTCTTTGTCTTTCTTTTTCAGTTGAAGTGTAATGGCTCCTTCGCTGTTCATGGCGTCGATGGCATTTTTGCACAAGTTTTCGATAACCCACGAAAAAAGCGCTTCATTCAGAGGCACATTCCAGCTTTCGTTCTCATCGGCGACAATGGTGTAAATTACCTTTGCCGAAGATCTTTTGCGTAAATATTCCACACTCGACTGCACGCCGGTCAACAGGTTCTGCGTCAACAGTTCCGGCATGGAACCGATTTTTGAAAAGCGTTCCGTAATTTTTTCGAGGCGCTTAATATCTTTTTCGAACTCGTCGAGAATCGATTCGTTGGCATTTTGAAGCCTCAGCAGTTCTATCCATGCCATCAGCGACGAAATGGGCGTTCCCAACTGGTGAGCGGTTTCTTTCGACATGCCCACCCATACCTGATTTTGCTCTGCCGAGCGCGACGCGCTGAAAGCCAGATAGGCAACACCTATGAAAAGGAAAATGACCAATAGTTGTAACACAGGGAAAACCCGCAGGTTGCGCAACAAGTACGACTCGCGGTAGTATAAATATTGTTTTTCGTCGTCGATAATGGTTATTTCGATGGGTGTGTGACGCGCTTTCATGCGTTTCAATTCTTTGTTGAGCTGCTGCTCTCTGCGGTTGGGATTGTATTTTATGTTTGCATCGATCAGGATTTCTCCTTTGTCGTCCACCCTTAATTCTGTTTCCCTGCATTGACGTATATTCCTGTAAATCAGAATTTCTCCCTCGTCGTCCACCAGAATGATGGGAATTGTACTGTTGTTTTCCAGAATATTCCGAATGAGCGACAAATCAACGTCGAAAGAGACATCGCTGCGTCCCAGACGCCCGGTAGCTTCGCCCCACAGCAATATACTTTTCATTTCC
Source organism: Prolixibacteraceae bacterium (assembly GCA_009782655.1). Next base: position 5,222 of record WRIQ01000024.1, on the reverse strand, counting down.
TCCTCCGAGAGTTTTTCCGTCAGCCAGTTGGTGTAGGTCAACGAAGCTACGCCTATGATTATTGCCGCGAGCAGGAGCAACATTTTCCATCGCCGCTTTTTTACGTAGATATCCAATTCTAAAAATTTTTACAGATAACTGTTGATAACGTGAAAATTAAGGATTAATTATTCATAAATTGCAAAACCGCCAAAAAAATTCCGTCGGCGTCAAATCCGCATTGTTTATAGAGTTGTTCGGGTTCTCCCTGTTCTATGAATTTATCGGGGACTCCCAATATTTTTATTTTTGCTTTGTATTGATTTTCAACCATGAATTCGCTCACAGCGCTTCCGAATCCTCCTTTCACGACGCCGTCTTCAACGGTGATGATTTTCTTGAATTTGCTAAAAATCCTATGCAACAAATCCTCGTCGAGGGGGCGGATAAAACGCATATCGTAATGGGCGGGATTTATTCTCTGTGAAGTCAGTTTTTCGATGGCCTGCATAACAAAAACGCCGGGCTTCCCGATGCTCAAGATTGCAAATTCTTCGCCTTCGGTCAGTGTGCGCCCATGTCCTGTTTCTATTTTTTCGAAAGGTTTGTGCCAGTCGGTATGGACACCGCGCCCACGCGGATAGCGTATGGAGAAAGGCCCCATATTGTCGAGTTGGGCGGTATACATCATGTTGCGCAGTTCTATTTCGTCCATGGGTGCGGCAACGGTCATGTTGGGAATATTCCGCATGTATGCCAAGTCGAAAACGCCCTGATGCGTGGGGCCGTCTTCGCCGACCAAGCCGCCGCGGTCGATACAAAAAACCACATTCAGGTTTTGAAGCGCCACATCGTGTATTATCTGGTCGTATGCACGTTGCAGGAATGTGGAGTAAATATTGCAGAAAGGCGTCAATCCCTGCGCTGCCAATCCTGCCGAAAAGGTCACGGCATGTTGCTCGGCGATGCCCACATCGAAAGCGCGTTCGGGCATTTTTTCCATCATAATATTCAGCGAGCAGCCGGTGGGCATGGCAGGTGTTATCCCCACGATTTTCGGATTTTTCTCCGCCAACTCCACAATGGTTTTACCGAAAACATCCTGAAAACGGGGAGGCTTCAGCGAATCATCGCCATTGGATACCAATTCTCCGGTTTCTTTATCGAACTTTCCGGGCGCGTGAAAGATTGTTTGATGGCGCTCTGCCTCAGGAAATCCCTTTCCTTTCTGGGTTACGACATGCAGAAATTTAGGACCTTTTATTTTTTTCAGGTCGGACAAAACTTTGGCAAGATAAACGACATCGTGTCCGTAAACCGGCCCGAAATACCGGAAGTTAAATGCTTCGAAGAGGTTGCTCTCCTGAAGCAACGCTGATTTTATGGCGCTTTCGGTTTTTTGGACAAAGCGCTTTGCCATTATGCCAACGCCTTTGAGTTTTCCCAAGCCTACCCAAATATCGTCTTTCATTTTGTTGTAGGTGTTCGACTTGCGAAGGTTCAACAGCGACTGGCTGAAACTTCCCACGCTGGGGTCAATGGCCATGTTGTTGTCGTTGAGGATGACCAGGATATCGGATTTGAGGAAACCTGCATTGTTGAGGCCTTCAAAGGCCATTCCACCGGTCATGGCGCCGTCGCCGATTACGGCTACAATATTCCGGTTTTCACATTTTATTTTCGACGCCACGGCCATTCCCAGCGCAGCCGAGATTGAAGTGGACGAATGGCCGGTACCAAAAGCGTCGTGCTCGCTCTCTTCGCGCTTCGGAAATCCGCTGATTCCTCCCTGTTTGCGATTGGTATCGAAGACATCGCGGCGGCCTGTCAAAATTTTATGCCCGTAAGCCTGATGCCCCACGTCCCAGATAATCTGATCGTGCGGCGTATCAAACACATAGTGCAGCGCGACGGTCAATTCGACCACGCCCAGACTGGCGCCAAAGTGTCCGGGATTATTGCTTACCGAATCAATAATAAATTCGCGCAACTCGGTGCAAACTTTCGGTAAATCTTTTGGAGTAAGTTTTTTTAAATCTTCCGGCGTTTTTACCTTATCCAACAAATGTTCCACGACTTCCTTCATTGAGTAAAATTTGGGTGTGCAAAGATACAAATCTTGTTGAACGTGTTATTATGTATATCGAAAGAAATTTGAGGATTGGCGGATTCAACTAATGAATGTAACCCTACACTTTTCTATATTTTTCCTAACTTCCCAACGTCATTTCTTTGTAGTTTTCACTTTTCGTGTCGGCGTTTGGAGCGTATTTCGCAGTTCCACCTGCTCAATGATGCGATTAGCTAATTGGGCAAAAGCTTGTCCGATTATGGAATCGCGGTTCAGGGCTACAGGTTTTCCGGAGTCGCCGCTTTCGCTGATGCTTTGCACAATGGGGATTTGCCCGAGAAGCTCAAGGCCGAGGCTGTCGGCAAGCTTTTTCCCGCCCTCTTTCCCGAAAATGTAGTAGCGGTTTTCGGGCAACTCGGCGGGCGTAAACCACGCCATATTTTCGACGATTCCCAAAATCGGAACATCCACCGATTTGCTCATAAACATGCTGATTCCTTTCACCACATCGGCAATGGCCACATCCTGTGGGGTTGTCACCATGATGGCGCCGGTAACCGGAACGGTTTGCACCAGTGTAAGATGTATATCGGAAGTTCCCGGCGGCAAATCGACAATGAGATAATCGAGTTTTCCCCAATATCCGTCCGTAATCAATTGTTTCAGTGCATTGGAGGCCATCGGGCCGCGCCAGATCAGGGCGTTGGACGGATCGACGAAAAAGCCGATGGAGAGAAACGTCACGCCATATTTTTCGACGGGCGCAATCAGTTCGCGGCCATCGACATATTCGGCAATCGGATGGGCATTTTCGGCGGCAAACATTTTGGGAATGGAAGGCCCGAAAATATCGGCGTCGATCAATCCCACTTTTGCGCCTGTTTGCGCCAACGCCACGGCAAGGTTAACGGCCACCGTCGATTTGCCAACGCCTCCTTTTCCCGACGCCACGGCAATAATATTTTTAACACCGGGCAACACCGGGCGTTGCATATTATGGAGAAATTTCGCGGCGATGTTCACTTCGATGTTGGCGCCCAAAGCTTCTTTCAGTGCTTTTTCGCCGGCTTGCACCACGGCTTCGATATCCGGATCATCGGAACGCTGAAATACCAGCGAAAAATTGACGGTTTGTCCGGCAATACGGATTTCCTGCACCATTTCCATCGCTACGATATTTTCATCGCTTCCGGGATAAATCACGTTGTGCAAAATTTGCGTTACGGTTTGCGGGAGTATTATTCTTTTACTGTCATCATTCATATATAGCTGTTTTAAAAATCATTGAATAAATCCAACTCTTTGGCCGGATTCCAAAAAACTTCGGCAAAGTTAACAATGCAATCGTCAATCACGGCTATTCCTTCGTTTTCCAGCAGTTCGCACATGGCCGTGGGCGAGTCGAAAAAATGCTTTCCGGTGAGTAGTCCGTTGCGGTTCACAACGCGGTGCGCGGGAATAAATCCGTCGGCGGTGCGCGAGGCGTTCATCGCCCAACCCACTGCGCGTGCCGAACTTTTGATGCCCAAATATGCGGCAATGGCGCCATAGGATGTAACCCTTCCCGCCGGGATTAGCTTCACCACGTCGTAAACTTTAGAATAAAAATCATTCATGGCGTAATTCGCGAGCGCTCCGCCCGAAACTCCGGTATGCGTCTTTTTCAAATTTTCCTTCCGGTTCGAGCCAGTTTCCCTTTTTCGAAAGAATAAAGGCAATGTATTTAATAGCGATTCCCCTGTCAGACCACTGTTTTTCGTAAAAAGTTTTTACATTCAAAATGTCGTTCCTCAGGTCGGAATTGTACAAATCTTCGGTTTTCGCAATTATTTCCAAGTTATTTATTTTCACCAACTCGGAGGTATATTCATATAAAAATCCGGAATCAGTTTTCAGATGAATGATTCCGTCAGGCTTCAGCAGGCGGCTGTATTTTTCCATAAACCACGATGAAGTGAGCCGTTTCCGCACTTTTTTCATTTGCGGATCGGGAAATGTGACCCAAATTTCGGAAACCTCATTTTCGTCAAAAAAGCAGTCAATATTCTCGATGTGTGTGCGCAGAAAAACTGCATTTTTGATATTATTGCGGAGCGCATATTTCGCGCCGGTGAATATTCTGGCGCCTTTGATGTCGATTCCAATGTGGTTTTTTTCCGAAGACTTTTCGGCTAAAGCCACTGTATATTCGCCTTTTCCGCAACCCAGTTCCAACACTATTGGTCGGTTATTGCCGAACAGTGTTTCGTTCCATTTACCTTTCAGCGGATGCGCTTTGTTGTTATGTATTTCGTGCGGCGGCTGTATCACATTTTCGAAACCGGCCATTTCCGCAAATTTTGTCAACTTATTTTTCCCCACTTTCTCTGAAACTTACTTAAGAATTGTTTAAAATATCCGGCTGAACGGAATTTTGCCTCTTCTACCGAAAAACCGCGGCAAGTTATGGCAAAAAATGCAAATGGCAAAAAATGAAAAAATGGACACACAGCCATCGCAACAACATTTGCGGGTAAACCCTGAATCTTTTGCCGGCAAAATGTTAAAAATGCAATTTTAGTGATGGGTAAAATGGAAACCGGCGCAATCATAAGCAAAAAAGTTGAATAACTAATATTTTTTTATTGTATAAGAATTGATACTTCGTTATCTTGGTTTAGGTAAATATATTATCATATTTCTTGCGCAAATATATTTATTCATAAATAATGTATTCCTTTGAAGTGATTTTTCAAAGAGATTTAACGCACTTCGGCTTTTTGCAAAATCAAATAAGGAAATAAAGATGTCAAATGTAGAAGCGCCCATAAGGTTATGATACAACGCGAAAATTTCAAAGAAGAAGCCGGCAAGATACTTGATTGGATCGACAATTATTTTGAACGGTTGCGGGAACTGCCCGTAAAATCGCAGGCAAAACCACGTGATATTTATAATAAAATCCATAAAGAAGCACCCCAAAAGGGGGAAGATGTTGAAAACATCTTGAAAGATTTGGATTCGGTTATTATGCCCGGCATTACCCATTGGCAGCATCCCTCGTTTCATGCCTACTTTCCCGCAAACAGTTCGTGCGAATCGCTTTTGGGCGAGATGGTTACGGCGGCTATAGGAGCACAGTGTATGGTATGGGACACGTCGCCTGCCGCAGCAGAGTTGGAGCAACGAATGA